>CACYRB010000047.1 GCA_902776685.1 uncultured Prevotellaceae bacterium | reverse complement strand
TTCAGGCCGCAAACAAGCCTCTTTGTTTATAATTATTTACTAACACCTATAAACACTGGGATATCAAAGAGGATGAAGATTTTTTACCGGACACCAATAATAGGGTATATAACACTGTTATATGGGGCATATAACATTGCTATATGGGCCATATAACTATGCTATATGGGGCATATAACTTTACAAAAGTTTGTTTCTCCATTTGCAACTTTTTAATTTTTTACCTTTTGAAGTCCCTACAAACAAATGAAGACTTACCGCTTACTTCCTTTTTGGGGGAAGACTACGGGACTTCGTTCGGGACAGAATATGAGAAGAGCCCCCTCCACCCTCGGGGAAGAGGGTTGGGAGAGGGCTCTCACTTCTCAATTATGTGCTGACGGTCTAACCGTCATTAGTCCCACACAGAAGCAGGTTGGTCATCGTCAACACTGTCGTCAACGAATTCTTTACCGAGGGCATCACCACCGTCAACGGGTGTGCTGCTGACCCCGACATTAAATTCACACAAGTCGTCGAGCCACATGCAAGCCTTGACTTTTACCGTAGGAACAATATAAATTTTCTTATTCATAGCTTTTACTTGATTACAATTTTCTTACCATTCACAATGTAGAGTCCGAGATGCTGCTTGAACGAGCGATAGCTGTCGGCCACTTTCCTGCCTTGCAGGTCATAGACGGCAGAGTTGACGTTTACGTTATCGTTGACATTAATCGGGGTGATGCCTGTAACATCATCCTCGAAGACAATGGAGAAGTCCTTAGCTCCACTTCCGATGGGCAGGGCGAGATAAGCACGATTAGCCTTGAACGTACCATTGCCCGACGACGGACGGAAGACGCAGCTCGTTCCAGCCTCGTCCTTCGTAAGCAGATAGTTCTTGCAGCCGTCGGCCTCAACGGGAACGACTCCAGCCTCAACGTGCGGGCGCAGCATGTTGAATGAGAAGTCGTCGGTGGCAGCTGTGCTGGTCGGGGCCAGCGTGACGCTGGTCTGGCCTTCGCCATAGAGCACCACGCCAGTGTTTGCGGGGATGATACCAGTGAGCGGGCTCAGCACAATGTTGCTGCCCTGATTGTCGGTAGCCTGATAAGCGCTTACACCGCTGGTCGTAATCTCGTAGGCTTTGTCGGCACTGAACGTGGCAAAGCCATTGGTCAGGGTGACCGTCATCTCCTCGGCAGGACCCATATATTCCAGTTCCACGCCACCGAAGACAATCCAACTCTCTGCATCGAGACCGTCGATAGTCTTAATGCCAAGGTCGAAAGTTCCATTGCTGACGCTGAACTCTACCCAGTCGGTCAGGAAACCGCCGCAATACATACGTCGGGCTACCTCATCCCAATTTGCGGCATAGTACTTACCATTGATTTCTTTTGTCAGGTTAAAATCGCGTGTGACGAATGTTGCTGTCGACTTTTCTTCCGAATAATACGATTTTGCAGGCACCTCATTACCTCCGGCATAGCCTACGGCTTTTACGGGGTCATTGATGTGAGACTCGCCGACACCACCGGCGAACGTGGGAGAATACATCAGATAGAAACGGGCGCGATACTTGCCGTTGGGTGCACCACTTACCGTTTGCGATACGTTCAGAGAGGTCATACCCCAATACTCTGACACATTCCAGTTCCACAAACCATTTCTTAAAGTGTTCATATTGCCTCCTTCACGGGTTATCACCCAATTGTTGGCTACGTCAGTGCGAGTCTGGTAAGGTCTTCCTACAAGATAGTTTACACTGAGCGGCGTCTCTGCAGTGGCATTAGCCAGAATGTATGCTTCGCGCTCTTCACGGGTTACAATCTGCCAGGTGTTGCGTGTGCCAGCATCCCAGTTGAGCAGGTTGCCGGTTCGTTTTCTGTAATCAGCATTATTGCTCATGTCAGCGCCCGAGGCGTTCAAGTATTTGCCTCCGTTCTCAATGGTGAAAGCATTGCCCACACTGGCTAATTCCTTTGCTGTCATCGTCCAAGACACAGGAGTAGCATTATCCAGATAGAGATCCGATCCGAGATAATTATTCATACCTGAGGGATTGAAGGGCGACTTGATTTTATAGCCGTTCCCATCAGCCTCTAAACCCATCAGCAAACCTTGCGTATCAAGCTGCAAATGGGTGGTCCAGTAACTCCAATCACGGCTGTTAGCCTGCATCCAGAGACCCGACTCCACATTGTAGAAGAAGAGGTCTGAACGTCCGGCTGCCTCAGCAGGCGTAATGCCGGTGAAGGGAGATTCAAGTCCCATATACTCCACTTCTACACCACCGAACTCTATATTGCTGGTGGCATCGAGACCGTCGATGGTTTTGAAACCGAGGTCAAAGGAGCCGGCTTCATTGTCGACAGTAAACTCAATCCAGTCGGTCGCAAAGCCGCCCACATACATACGGCGGCTTATCCAGTTCCAATCTTCAGCGAAAAACCTTGTTCCAAGCTGTTTGTTCAGACGATAATCGTTGCTATAGAACTCACCTGCGTCCTGCACCGTGGCGCGGTCTACCGAGTAATACGAAGCGGCCTTCGTCTCCTGACCACCTGCATAGGCCACAACCTTCACCGTCTGTTCGCCGTTGGCTGCCCAGTCGTTGTAAAGGTCCTCCGTTGCATTGCCAATCTGTGTGGGCGAATACATCAGATAGAAACGTGCACGGTACTTGCCAATGGGCGCACCTGTCACGGTCTGCGAGACGTTCAGCGAAGTGACGTTGTCGAAGGTCCACGCGTTCATGTCCCACAGATTGTTGTTAATAAGATTCTGTGAGCCGCCGTCGCGGGTGATGGTCCAGTTGTTGATACCCCAGCCCGTTCCTTGAATAGAAACGTTACGAGGCACGTTTGGCATACCAACGAGATAGGTGGCATCGATGGGATTGTCTTTCGACGCACTTGCCTTCAGATAGTTCTCACGCTCCTCGCGAGTAACAATCTGCCAAGTGTTACGCATACCGGCATTGTCCCAGGCAAGCTGATAGCCTATCTTGGCACCGCCACTGCAACTGTTGTCCTCGGCAGCTGCATGAAGATAGTGGGTGCCATCATCAATGGTATAGCCATTGCTGACGTCAGCCTTTGTCGTGAATGTCCACGCCACTCCTGCACTCATATCCATATAGAATGCAGAACCGTTCCATCCCATTTTGCCGTTATTGAGAGGCGATTTGATGTAATAGGTTCCGTTGCCCGTTGCTTCAACACCGAGCAACATACCCTGACTGGCAAGCTGCGCACCGGTAGTCCAAATGCTCCAGTTACGACGGTTGTCCTGAAGCCAGTAGCCTGACTCCACATTGTAGAGGAAGATGTCCTGACGACCAACGGCATCCTCCACGGAGATTCCCGTGAAGGGCGAACTCGTCTTGTCGGCCGCCCAAGCACATGCCACGCAAAGCATGGCAAGAATTGTAATACTTAACTTTTTCATAATAACTAATAATATAATGTGTAATTTTTATTTCACCACGATTTCACATAAATCGTTCTCGTTCGGAAGACTTCACGCGGCACGCCGCGTCCCTACATTCTTCTCTCACTTAATCACGATTTTTTTACCGCCAACGATATAGACACCCTTCTTGGATGAGGGAGTGCCGGCTATCTTCCTTCCTTGCAGGTCATAGACGGTCTTGTCACCTCCCCTTTGGAGTGAGCCATTTATTGCATTGATGCCAGTGGGGTCATCGTCGAAGACAATCAAGTAATCCTTCGAATCGGCGTCGATGGGCAGCACCAGATAGGCACGATTGGCACTTACCATGCCATTGCCCGATGACGGACGGAAGACGCAACTGGTTTCACTCTCGTCCTTGGCAAGCAGGTAGTTCTTGTAGCCATCAGCCTCAACGGGAACGACTCCTGCCTCGACGTGCGGACGCAGCATGTTGGCAGAGAAATCGTCGGCTGCAGCCTGAGCTGTCTTTGCCAGTGTGGCTGTGGTCTGGCCTTCGCCATAGAGCACTACGCCAGTATTTGCGGGGATGATGCCGGCAAGCTGGCTCAGCACAATCTTGTCGTCAAGCTGTTTGACGGCCTGATAAGCACTGACATCGGTGGTTGTGATTTGGGTTGCCTGGTCGGCACTGAACGTGGCAAAGCCGTTGGTCAGTGCAACTTCCATCGGAGCAGGACCGTAGTAGACCAGTCGGAAGTTGTCGGCATCGACGCGCGAGCTGGCTGGCCATGCCTCGGCTGCATCCTTGTAGATGCCGACGCGCAGCTGGTAGTTGTCTTCAGGAACGACGATGCGCAGGGTATTCCAATAGTAGCCATTGCCGAAGAAGGCTTGGTCGTCGCGCGGATGGTTGGGCATGATGCCGAGTTCGGTGTTGTCGCCAGCCTCGCCGGGGCATTTGCCTGCTGCCTCATGAACGTATCTGACGGGGGTGGAGGCATAGACGGCCTCGCCTGCTTGTCCGACATAGAACACGGCAGGTGTCTCGGGCAGTGTTCCGGCAGCAAGAGCTGTCATGTGGTTGTTGGGGTCGCCATGACGATAGTAGGCCTGCACCTTCACATCATAGACGCCAGCCTTGGGCACGGTGATGGTCTGGTAGAAGTCGTAGGCATTGCTGCGCTTGTCCCAGATTTCGGTGTTGAAGTCGCCGCTGTCCATGTAGTAGCCGAGGAAGGTCTGTGAGATGCCGGCCCAACCTCCCATGAACTTGTTGAGGCTGGGGTTGATGAAGGCAAGCGAAGCATCGACGGGATTGTCTTGGCTGGCTTCGTCGAGCTGGGCCATACGCTCTTCACGTGTGACGAGCTTCCACTTGGCATTGTCGCCGTTCTTCTCGGGCAGGCGGTTGACCACGTTGTGCCGATAGTTGTAAGCGAACTCGGTGGTAGTGTTGCCGTCGAAGCAGAGGTAGGAGTTGGCAGGATTGCCGTTGACGGTCTTGATGTAGTAGCTCCCGTCGCCTGCATCTTCGAAGACACAGGTGAGTGCCGAACCAGCTGCCACATCCAAGAAGGTCTTGTTCATGCCGCTTTGAAGAATGTGGGCGAGATACTTACCAGAGGAGGTGAGCTCTTCAAACTGAATGGTGAAGCCTGCGCCGTTGGCGGTGAGCGTAGCCTCATTGCCGGGATAGCCCACGGCGGCATGTGTGCCCCAGTCGGCTCCATTGGTGAGGTAGGCTTTCTGACCGACGTTATAGAGATAGAACTTTCCTGCCGCAGGTGTGTGGCCAGGATAGCTGTGCTCGTCGCGTTGCAGGGCAGCAAGTCTGCGAGCATTGCGCAGGGCAGTGAGAATCTGGGTCATGCCGCCGCTGGTCGTGCCGTTGGCCAGATAGTATTCGGCTTTCTCAAGGCTTTCGTTGGCATAGGGGACCTGCTCCACCTTGCCCTCTTCCTTGGCAAGGGCAATGGTCTGACGCAGGATGGTCACATCGACAGCCTGTGCCGCATTGACAGCTTCTTTCAGCTTGGCGAGCACCTGCTCCTGTGTTTCGTAAGGTGTGGTCTCGGTAACGGCCTTGCCTTCGTTGACTGCCTCTTGCAGGTTGTTCCACAAAACGGTTGTGACTGCCTCTTGCTTGATGGCTTCGGCGGCTGCAATCTGCTGGTTGATTTCGGGTATCAGACTTTCCATCACCACATCCTCGACCTTCAGGCGCAGGATATTGATGGAATAGGGTTTCGTTTCAAAGTCGATAGTTCCGTCGGGATTGACGGTCACGCTCTCGTTGTGCGGCACAATGGCCTCGGGATTGTCGAATGTGTTTTCGTCAGTGTTGTTGGCACTGTTCATCACTTCGGCCGTACCCGACACAGCGCGTCCGTTGTCGAACGTGAGGTGTACGGTGTTGGCTGTGGCATGGGGATTGACCATCTTCACGAAGAAGTCGCCCGTCTCGTCGTTGATGTTTGACGACACATAGACCGACTGGAGAGACGGATTTTTCAGGTCGAACTCGAACATGAGTGTGCCGTCGAGGTAGCACTGCACGTGGAGTTGCTTGCGCACAACCTTGATGTCATATTCCTGACCGGTGGTGACGCTGCCCGAGATGTTGGACACGGGCCACGATTTTGCGCCGCCGACGCACTGCTCAACACCGTGCTGCTTGTTGCCCCATCCGCCGATGGCCCACCAGGCGTAGTTGTTCACGTCTTTGAAGTCGAGCAGGATGAGGAAACCTTCTTTGCCGCTGATTTTCCTGGCCTTCATCGTATAGGTAAAGCAGTCGGTCTGGAGCGGAGCTTTCAGGCTATAGGTGCTGCGTTCACCGGCATCGGTGGCATTGGTCACCACGCCATTCTCCACGCTCCACTGTCCTGTGCCGGGCTCGTTCTCCCAGTCGGCCGACGACGTGGAGGCACCGTCGACGAGGACATTGCCCTGCTCGTCGGTCACCTTGATGTTGTAGAACTCTGCCGAGGTGGACCATGTTGCCACACCAACGGCATGCAGTTCGCCGCCGTTGTTCTGCTCTGTCCACTTCACGTTCTGCTTACCGATGTTCTGTCCATACATGCGCTGGGCATAGTACGAGGGTGTGCCCACGGCTTTCTCGGCATTGTGGTAGATCATGGCGGGCCAGCGCGTGTCGCTCACATGGGCGATGGGCTCGCTGAAGCTGAGCATCTTCACCATGTCGGAGTTGTTCTCGGCTCCGCACATGAAGATGGCCTCGCCCAGTGCAGCATTCATGTTGCCGAGCTTTCCTTTCTTCTCAGAGGCAGCCCACTCGCCTACATAGACCTTCGGCTCGGTGCGTGAATAGCCGTCGAAGTGGTTATAGGAACTGATGAACCACTCGGGTGTGCGGTAGTAGTGCTCGTCGACCAGGTCGACCGGATGGGCAAGTCCCCACTTCGGGAAGTCGGTTCCCCAGCAGGGGTCGTTGCCGATGCAGATGATTTCGGGATCTTTCTCCTTGATGGCATTGTAGAACTGGATGTAGCGTTCGGCATAGTGGTCGAACGTGTAGTTCTCGTTGCCAATCTCGATATATTTCAGGTTGAAGGGTTCGGGATGTCCGGCAGCGGCACGCTTGGCACCCCATGTGGTCGTGGCGTCGCCGTTGCAGTATTCAATCAGGTCGAGCGTCTCCTGGATATAGTCGTCGAGGTCGAGATAGTTGTGTGCCCAGTCGTGTCCCACACCAACGTTGACCACATACATGGGAATGGCACCGATGTCCTCGCAATATTCCAGATATTCGTAGATGCCCTGTCCGTTGGTCACCATGTAGCCCCAACGGTTGTTCCACAGCTGTGTGCGCTCCTCCTGCAGACCCACCGAGTTTTTCCACAGATAGCGGCAGTCGCTCTGCAGGTTCGGGTCCCACGTGCCTTCAATGTAGCATCCGCCCGGGAAGCGCATGAAGGTGGGCTTGATGTCGGCGAGCATCTGTGCCATGTCGCGACGGAATCCGTTTTCGCGGTTGTTGAACGTCGGGGGGAAGAGGCTCACCATGTCGAGCGTCACCTCGGCGGCACCGTCGAAGCGCAGGTCGAAATATCCGGCGGGCGTTGTGCCAGTGGCTGTAATGGTGGCTGTGTACTTTCTCCACTCTGGTACGGCATAGACAGACACGTCGGTCTGACCGATTGCATTCCGTGCTCCGTCGAGAAGCATAGCAGTCACATTGCCCAGATAGCCGACATCGCTCCGAATCCAGAACGACAGCTTATAGGTCTCGCCGCTCTTGACAGCGATACCCCAGAAGCCATCGTTACGCACGCCGTCGCCTGCAGCAACAGTCTTCACCTGCAGGGCCTGCTTCTGAACGGCATTCATCATGTTGCTCGTCGTAAGGCTCTGGGTGGCTTGGCCCACCGGTGTCCAGTGCAAGGGAGTAGAGCTGTCGTCTTCAAACGAGCGGTTCTGTATTAGTTCGGCATAAAGGCCGCCCTCGCCCGCATGACTCAGCTCCTCGAAGAAAATACCATAGTAGTCCTCATAAATCTGCGGACCACGCAATCCGAGGTTGAAGTTCAGATTCACTTGAGCCATTGCCATCAAGGGAAGCAACAGCCCCAAAAAGGTTGTTAAGAATAATTTTCGTTTCATAGGCTTAGATTTTAGAATGTTTGTATTTTTAGTATACTTGATTACTTGGTTATTTATATACTTGGTTTACTTTTATGCCGCAAAATTACATAAAAATCTTTAAAATGAGCGAAAACGCCGACAAAAAAAACAAAATTTGTGTTAATTTTTATGAATTTCGTCATGATTCTCAAAAAGAAAGCCGCCACAAGTAAGCACGTAAACCTGCTTCTGTCGATGTCAGAAAAGCTGTTGCGCACAACAAGCAACAGCACCCGAAAAGCCAAAAGACTATCATTGAAAAAGTTATATAGGGTATATAACTGTGCTATACGGGCCATATAACTGTGCTATATGGGCCATATAACTTTCCAAAAGTTTGCTTCTCCATTTGCATGTAGGGACGCGGCGTGCCGCGTTTTACAGAGTGCAGAGTGTAGAGTGCAGAGTGTAGAGTTAACGCGGCACGCCGCGTCCCTACATGCTAATGGAGACTTTTTACCTTTTCACCTTTTTAATTTTTTACCTTTTCAATTTTTTACCTTTTCAATTTTTCACCTTTTCAAATGACCTATCAACATTTAAAGCCCGTTGCAAGATGTTTGCAACGGGCTTTATCACAAGGTGCCATGCTATGCTCAACGTCCTACCGCTCGTATGTCGGACGGACGAAACGCGACTTTTTCAGATACTCGGCACAACGGCGCACACCTTCCATCATGTCGATGGTACCGTCGCTACCTTCCATCTCGACGACATAGTTCTCCAGCCCGGCCAGGTCGGCATTGTTGAAGATGGCATCGAAACCAACGAAACCACTCTCGCCAAGTTCATACACATCTTTGATATGCAGCATCTTGAAACGGCCGGGGTACTTCTTGAAGTAGTGCACGGGAGCCTTCTGCCCCATCACGGCCCAATAGACATCCATCTGCCAGAACATATACTCGGGATTGGTGTTCTCGATGAAATAGTCAATCCACACCTTGTCCTCTACCTTCTGAAACTCGTGCGAGTGGGTGTGATAGCCATACTTCAAGCCGGCAGCCTTGCAGCGGCGGCCAATCTCGTTGGAATAGTCGCACAGGGTCTGAGCGTCCTTCAGTGTCTTGGGCACACCCCACCCCGGCGTGACAATGTATTTCATGCCGGCTGCCTTGTGGGCGGTAATGGCCTGGTCCCACCACTTCAGCGCTTCGGTGAAATCGTGGTTGGCCAGCTCCTGGTCGTTCAGTCCGCGTGTGGCATGCGACGACAGCGACACCAGTCCGGCATCCTCGCAATCTTTCTTGAACTGCTCGGGCGATACACCATAGAACTTTCCGTTGTTGTAGTTGGCTGCCTCGACACCCGTGTAGCCCATCTCGCGCAGACGCTTGAACGTCTCGACGTGATTCTTGGCATAGTTCTCGTTGCTGCCGATGACGTCGCGAATGCTATAAAGTTGCAGAGCCATCTGCTTAGGCTGTTCCACTGTGCGACGACGCGGCATCGTTCCACGACGACGCTGCGCATCTGCCTCCTGAAATACCATCAGGCCGATGAGCAATGCGATAAAAATTTTCAGGTTTCTCATTAGTCGCGAACTTTAATTCTTACGTTACGATACCAAACATCGTCGCCATGATCCTGGAAACCTACATAACCCTCGTGATTGTCGCCACCCATGTTGAGCAACAACTTATAGGCAATGGGGAATTCGCCGGTCTCGTTGAACTTGCTGTTCTGCAGCATCTCCTTCCATTTCGGGGTCCAGAGATGATACTCAAGCACGTTGGCATCGTTCTGTGCATGGATGACCGTACCCTTGAACACAGTAATCTTACCCTTGTTCCACTCGCCGGCCTTCTTGGCATTCTGCGGCTTGGCGGGAATCATGTCGTAGAGCGATGCGGCCTGACGGTTGCCGTCAACACCGAGCTTGGCATCCTCATGACCATCGTTGTCGAGCACTTGGAACTCGGAAGCCGACTGCCAGATGGGCAGGTATTCGCCCTTGCTCTTCACCTCTTGTGCGAGATAGAACACACCGGAGTTTCCGCCTTCAGAAATCTTATACTCAAATTCGAAGTCGAAGTTTTTGAACTTATGGGCGAAAATCAAGTCGCCGCCACCTTCAACCTGAGCCTCCCCAGTGCCTGAGCCTTTCAGATGGATGGCACCGTCCTGGACATCCCAGCTTGCGGGAGCCTCGTCCTTGCCATAACCGCGCCAGCCCTTCAGCGTCTGACCGTCGAACAACGTGATATAGCCGTCCTTATCGACGGGGAAGTCCTTGAGGTCGACCTGTGCCTTGTCGGCCACCTCGTAGTCGAGGGCAGCAGCGGCAGCAGTGTCTTTCTCACATTCGCAACCCGAACAGTTGCAGCTACACTTACTCTTGTTGCAGCAAGAGGCCAACGTCAACATGGCCGCAGCTGCAAAAAACAATATCTTCTTCATTTCTTCTTTTGTTTGTTTTTACGGATTTCTAATTAAATTTTAAATAATGCTGAGACAACTAAACAAGATTAAAACATCCCCATTTCAATCGAAAAAATTCCGATGAAATGGGGATTTTTTATTATTCTTATTTCAATTCCTTCACGCGGATGTTACGATACCAAACGGTGTCGCCATGGTCTTGCATACCGATGAGACCCTCGTGGTTAGGACCGCCACAGTTGTTGAGCAGCTGGAATGCCACCGGCCAGTTCTTCTCAGAGAACTTGCTCTTCTGCAGCATCTCGGTCCATTCGGGTGTCCAAAGCGTGTATTCAAGCACCTTCTTGCCATTCTGGAAATGCTCAACCTTGCCGTTGTTGACACGAATCTTCACCTTGTTCCACTGTCCGAAAGGCTTGGCATTCTGCGGTTTGGCAGGAATCATGTCGTAGAGCGAGGTAGATTTGCGATTGCCGTCAACACCCAGCTTGGCATCAGGATGGTTCTCGTTGTCGAGTACCTGGCACTCGGGAGCCGAGATGTAGATGGGTTCGAGACCACTACCGTCGGCACGTGCCACCTCTTGTGCGAGATAGAAGATACCAGAGTTTCCACCCTGTGCAATCTTCCACTCCATCTCGAGTTCGAAGTTCTTGAACTTATGGGCGAAGATGATGTCGCCGCCTTCGCCTTCTTTCTTGCTGTCGAACTTGATGCAGCCGTCCTCAACAACCCATTTCGAAGGCATTTTGTTGCGGCCATAGCCACGCCAGCCGTCGAAGTTCTCACCGTTGAAGATGGTCATATAACCCTTTCCGTCGACGGGAAGCACTACTTTCTCATAACACTCTGGACCTTGAAAGCCCTGAGAGACGAAAAGTTCTACTGTCTTTTTCTGCGCATTGACCGACATTGCCATTGCCAATGCAGCAACTGCTAACAATATTTTTTTCATTTTACCTCGTGATTTATTAAATTTTCACTGTTTACTATTCCGCTTAGGGCATGTCGGGCAGCTTGTAGCCGTTCTGGTATACGGGTTTAATCAGGCTTGCAGCATACTCGTTTGCATCGACGGGATCGCTGTATTTGCGGTCGAACGTCGGGTGACCATCGTGAATGTTGAACTTGTCTTCGATGACCGAACGAATCTTTGCGTCGGCGGGAATGTTGGTGAAGCGCATGTTTTCACCATCCCAGTGGAGCCACTGCTCGAGGTCTTGCAGACGTACGGCAGCCACACCCATCACAATCATTTCGTTCAACGGACCAGAGAGGCTGAAGTCGGAAGCCGACTTGATGCGGCTTTCAGGCGACTCCTTGCAGGCACGAATCCAGTCTTGCTGGTGGTTGAGCTTCACCACGCGCTCCAGCTCAGGCACGATGGGCTCGCGGCCTGAAACAAGGAACGGGTCGTTGCCGTAGCATCCCACAACCATGATGTCCTTTGTTCCATAGAGAACGGTCACACCGTCCCAACCGAACTTCTTGCCCTTCGGCATGTTGAACGGCAGATTGGGGCGCAGACCTCCGTCATACCATGTCAGTTCACAAGCGGGCAGGCCCAGACGATGGATTCGTCCACGGTCGGGGAAGCGATAGGTAATCTTCTGTGCCGAGGGGCAGGCATCGGTCATCAGCATGGTCGAGCTGCCGAGCACGTCGGTAGGCTGACCGAGGTTCAATCCCTTAAAGGCTACCTGTAGGATGTGGTTGGCCATGTCGCCGAGTGCGCCAGAACCGAAGTCCCACCATCCGCGGAAGTTCCATGGTGTATAGCTGGGGTGATATGCGCGATACTTGGCCGGACCGATGAAGGCATCCCAGTTCATGGTCGAGGGAATGGCGGGCGTGTCTTTCGGAGCAGCCATGCCTTGCGGCCAGATAGGACGGTTGGTGAAGGCCTCGATACGGGTCACCTCGCCAATCTCGCCGTTCCACAACCAGTTGAGGGCCTTGCGTGTACCTGCACCCGAAGCACCCTGGTTACCCTGCTGAGTAGCCACTTTGTATTTATCGGCAAGCTTCGTGAGGAGACGACTCTCATAAGCATAAAGCGTCATTGGCTTCTCCACATAGGCGTGCTTGCCGGCAACGATGGCCTCAGCGGCAATGATGGCGTGAGTATGGTCGGCCGTAGCCACCATCACGGCATCAGCCTGCTTCAGCAGTTCATCGTACATCTTGCGATAGTCGCTGTAGGCCTTAGCCTGCGGATACTTGTCGAAGATGTGCTTTGCATACTTCCAGTCCACGTCGCAGAGACCGATGATGTTTTCAGTCTCCATCTCGTGCAGGTCGGCTGCGCCACGTCCTCCGATACCGATACCGAGGATGTTGAGTTTGTCACTTGGTGCCTTCTTGCCGACCTTCTTGCCGAGCACAGAAGCGGGAACAATCGTCGGAGCGACAATCATTCCTGCCAACGCAGCACCACCTCTTTTCAGAAATTCTCTTCTTGAAATGTCTGCCATAATTTTGATAGGTTGTTAGTTATTATGAAATTAAGAGAGTTTTCAATTATTTGTGACAGGAGCCAGACTTAAGTCTCCTGGTTTCGGGGAAGCAGTCCGTAGCCGTTTTTCATATGCCGACGTCGTTCCCTGATTTCCTCCAGCGTTTCAAGCGAACCCTTCGGCGGCATGTCGTGCTGAGCAGCATCGGCCAGGAACTTGAGCGAGAGCTCTGATGCAAGAGCCGAATCGGCAAAGGTCGGCATCGAAGCATCGCGCTTGTTTTTCTCGATGGAATCGGCCATTTTTGCAATCAGACGGTCGATGTTCTTCCCACCGTAAGGTTGTTCGATGACCTCAGTGCGGGTCACTCCGTGCAGCTCAATGCGAGCCGTGTTGAAGTCGTGGGTCATGCGCACGATGCCCTTCGTACCGATGATGTCGGCATACGAGTTGTGGGTCTGGTCTTTCGAGAGCTGTCCATAGACAAATCCCTGGGTGATGTCATAGACCACACCGTTTTCAAACGTACCGTGGCATTGCAGCCACCAAGGGTCCTTATACGACCACATGCGTATGGCCTGGGCGTGCCAAGTCTTATATTCGCTGCCAGCCAGCCAGCGCGTCACGTCAACATAGTGCATACCGCAGTCGTGGAACGACGGTCCTTCGCTCTCGTGCCCTTCGCCCGGAGCAAGTCCCGGAGTCATGTGGCAGATGCGCAGGATGGCCAGCTCGCCAATCTCGCCCGAGTCGATAATGTTTTTCAACTCCTGATAGTACCACGAATTGCGTAGATACATGTTCACTGCACAAAACGATTTGCTCGTCTGGCTCAGCTCTACCAGTGCCTGTTCGTCCTCGGCAGTGTCGGCGATAGGTTTCTCGGCAATGACGTGTTTGCCTGCCTTGAGCGCTTTCTCTATCTGATGCTTACGCGAGTCGGCATAGGCACACAGTGCCACAAGCTGCACGCTGCTGTCTTTAAAAATCTGGTCTTCCGAATCGGTAACGATGGCTTCCGGAGCTTTCTCACGGGCAAGGCTGCGGCAAGACTCACTCATGTCACAGACATAAGCCACCTCATACTTGTCGTTTTTTTGGAACTCCTCAAGAAAGAAGCGACCCATTCTCCCAAAACCAATCAAACCAACTTTTATCTTCGTTTGTTTATCACACATACACTAATATGACGCTTCGTAATAATATTTCCGTGCAAAGATAAAGAAAAAAAAACACATATTAAAGTAAACAATAAAGAATATAATCTTTTTTTTCGTCAATAAAAAGTTAACCCGTTGTTTCTCAAAGTAAAACGCTTGTCAATACCTCTATTTTGTATAATTACAGTTTTGCAAGTCTAAATCCTCTTAGGTTCTAAAAAATTCCGATGAAATGGGCGTTTTTTGATTGCAAGCTCAAAAAAAAGAATCTGGAGATTCCGCTATGCATAATCTCCAGATTCTTGTCGTTTACGGTGCTGTTACCGTTTACTCTTCCGGTGCCTGGTCAATCAGGTCCATGAACTGGTCGAGCTTCGGCGTGATGATAATCTGCGTGCGGCGGTTACGCTGCTTGCCCAACTCGGTATCGTTGGTGGCCAGCGGGTTGTACTCGCCACGACCTCCGGCGGTGAGCCGTTTCGGGTCTACGCCATAGTGGTTCTGCAGATACTGCACGACGCTCGATGCACGCAGACAAGAGAGGTCCCAGTTGTTGCGGATGTTCTCGCGCGTGATGGGCACGTTGTCGGTGTTGCCTTCGATGAGCACGTCATAGTCTTTGTAGTCCATGATGATTTTGGCAATCTTCGACAGTGTCTCCTGTGCACGGTCGTTAATCTCATACGAGCCACTCTTGTAGAGCATGTTGTCGGCCAGTGAGATGTAGACCACACCCTTGAGCACCTGCACATCGACCTCTTTCAGCTCTTCCTTCGAGAGCGAGCGTGTCAGGTTGTTGGTGAGCACCATGTTCAGCGAGTCGCTCTTCGTCTTCACCTCCACCAAGTGGCGGATATATTGATTCGACTCGTTGATTTGGTCCACCAGCTTGTCGATAGAGACATTGTTCTGCGATGCGTTGGTCAGACTCTTGTCGAGCGAACTCTGCAGAGAGGCATAGGCCTTCTTCTGAGCCTCGAGTTGCTCCTCCAGACTCTTCACGCGGGCTTCCGATGCGGCCAACTGCTTTTCGGCTGTCATCAGGCTGCCAGTCAGTTCTTTGTTCTCAAACTTGCAATTTTCCAAGTCTTTCTTGCTTGCACAGCTTGTCACGAGCAACATGGCCGCCAGCATTCCAAATAACAAAATGTTCTTCTTCATAAAAAATATTTATTGATGAATACTTGCATGCAAAGTTACAGATATGACGCACAAAAACAATAAAAGTTGCGCGGCTTTAGCACATTTTAACCACTTTTAGGCAGAAATTACCAAGAATTAAGAACCGCAGACCGTCTTGTGCAAACCTTTGCCATGTGGCTTGAGAGTTTTTGGCAGAAGCACTTGCGTATGTCAAACAATTTGTTTAGCTTTGCACTTGAAAAATCTAAACACCAAATAACGACAATGAAAAAAAGTATATTTCTTATTGCACTGCTGCTCGTCAGTATGAGTCTCAGTGCTGCGAAGAAAGGCCCGAAGCAGGGCATGGTGACACGCATCGACCCCACCGACTGGTATTGCGGACTGAAAGATGCGTCGCTGCAGTTGATGGTCTATGGTCAGGGCATTCGCGATGCCGAGTTTTCGACCGACTATGCCGGCGTGCGCCTCGACTCGCTCGTGCGGCTCGACTCGCCCAACTACCTGCTCGTCTATCTCAACGTAGAGGGTGCACAGCCGGGCGTGATGAACCTGAAGTTTACCCTTGGCGGCAAGAAGCAGACCGTGAAGTACACGCTGAAGGCTCGCGAGAAGCGCGGCGAGGAGCGCATGGGCTTTACCAATGCCGACGTGCTCTACATGCTCATGCCCGACCGCTTTGCCAACGGCGACACCACCAACGACCAGATTGCCGGCATGAACACCTATAAGTGCGACCGCACCCAGCACTCGCTGCGCCACGGCGGCGACCTGGAGGGCATCCGCCAGCACCTCGACTACTTCAACGAGCTGGGCGTGACGGCACTGTGGTTCACACCCGTGCTCGAGAACAACTCGCCCGACTCCTACAACGGCTACTCCACCTACCACGGCTATGCCACCACCGACTACTACCGCGTAGACCCGCGCTTCGGCACTAACGAGGAATACCGGCGGCTGACCGACGAAGCCCATCAGAAAGGCCTGAAGGTGGTGATGGACATGATTTTCAACCACAGCGGTTTCGAACATCCCTGGACCCACGACATGCCGACGCACGACTGGCTGAACCTGCCCGAGTGGCTCACGCAGTCGGGCGGAAAGAGCGACCCGCGCGGCACCGATTTCCTGCAGACCAGCTACAAGCTGACGCCCGTGAAAGACCCGTATGCCTCGAAAATCGACATGAAGGAGACCGTCGACGGCTGGTTCGTTCCCACCATGCCCGACCTGAACCAGAAGAATCCGCACCTCATGAAATACCTCATCCAGAACTCCGTCTGGTGGATTGAGACCGTCGGCATCGACGGCATACGCATGGACACCTACCCCTATGCCGACGCCGACGGCATGGCACAGTGGATGAAGACGTTGCATACCGAATATCCGCACTTCAACGTAGTGGGCGAGACATGGGTCACCGAGCCCGGCTACACCGCCGCCTGGCAAGACAATCCCAAGCGGGCCGACCGCTCCTACCTGCCCACCGTGATGGACTTCACCTTCTTCGACCGCCTCGACAAAGCCCGCTGGGAAGAGACCGACGGATGGTGGAACGGCTTTAACCGCATCTACAACGGACTGGTCTACGACTACCTCTACCCCAACCCGTCGAGCGTGATGGCCTTCATCGAGAACCACGACACCGACCGTTTCCTCAAGAACGGCTGCGACACGCTGGCACTGAAGCAGGCACTGGCCCTGCTGCTCACCATGAACCGCACCCCGCAGCTCTACTACGGCACAGAGATTCTGATGAACGGCACGAAGGAAAAGACCGACGGCGACGTGCGTCGCGACTTCCCCGGCGGATTCCCCGGCGACAAGGCCGATGCCTTCACCGCCGAGGGACGCACAGCCGAGCAGCAGGCCATGTTCACATGGCTCTCGCGTCTGCTCCACTGGCGGCAGGGCAACGAGCTGATCACGAAAGGCCGTCAGACGCAGTTCATCCCCTATCACGGCGTCTATGTCATAGCCCGTCAGCACAAGGGCCGCACGGCCATGACCATCCTCAACGGCACATCGAAACCCGCCACGTTCTCGGCAAAACGCTATGCCGAAATCATCGGCTCACATGCCGAAGGCCGCGACGTAATCACCGGCCGCACCGTAACGCTGAAGGGCGACTTCCAGCTGCAGCCCCGCCAGACGCTCATCCTCGAGTTCTGAACGGACTGCCCTGCTTGTCGGACTGATGATTAAGCAACCGACGAACACGGAAAGACACGGATTCCTCTATACCGACATGTTTCGGACCATAAGGAATCCGTGTCTTTTCGTGTCTATCCGCAGCCGCTCCGTTCTACGGATTAAGAATTAAAATCTTCACAGGCGAAGCAACCCACGTTGTTTTTTCTGTCCACGAAGTTTACGAAGAATACGAAAGATGCTCTTTCGTATCATTTGTGTTCTTTGTGGACAAATTATGAACTATGAACTATGCACTATGAACGTGTTTCTATGTCGAAAACCGTTAATTTGTTAATGTGTCTATGCCTTATATCAGAAATATTTTGTATCTTTGCATTTGAATCTACTTACAGCATGAAGAAAATCGTTTATATAGCCCTGTTGTGCAGTCTGCTGTTCGCCCTTGGCGGATGCAACGGCCAGTCATCCTCTCCCCATCGTGGGAGCAGGTGGGAAGCCACCCTGTCACTTGCCGACAGCCTCATGCGCACCCGTCCCGACAGCGCATTAAGACTCCTCTACAGCATAGCACCATCCTCCCTAAAAGCCTCCCCCAGCCCCTCCAAAGGGAGGGGAGAGACAAATGACCAGTCCGGCAGTGCGATTGCATCTCCCTTCCCTTTGGAGGGGTTGGGGGAGGCTTTAGGGGAGGGTTGGGAGAGGCCTATTACCTCCTCTTGCTCGACGCACAGAACAAGTGCGACACCGTCTTCCGTTCCGACACCCTCCAACGCGCCCTTGTCAGTTACTACGACCGCCACGGCACACCCAACGAACGCATGCGTGCCTACTACCTCCTTGGCCGCGCCTGCCACGACATGGGCGAGGTACCCAAGGCACTTGACAGCTATCTCACTGCGGTTAGCGTGGCAGATACTACAAAGGCAAACTGCGATTACTACACCCTTTGTCGTGTCTATGGACAGATGGCAGAGATTTTCCATCGGCAGTTTTTGCCAGAGGATGAAATGCAGGCAACAAAAAACTCTGAACGTTATGCGCGATTCGCAAATGACACCCTGTCTGCATTAAAAGCTTTTGAGTTACGTCTTCGCTCCTACTATCTGAAAAATGAAATGGACAGTGTACTATATTATACCCAAAAAGCACAGGAGAAGTACAGGAAAAATGGTTATAACAAAGAGGCAGCTACTCTACTCTTGCCTGCAATAAGTATTCTTCTTGACCGCCATGAGTACAACAAAGCCCGCGAATGTATGAATTATTACGAGAAAGAATCAAAACTTTTCGATGCTTATGGAAATATCGCCAATGGATGGGAACTCTACTACTATTACAAAGGAGTCTATATGCAGGCCACGAATCAGATAGATTCCGCACTCTATTATTATAGAAAGGTATTGAATACCGGCAACGATGAGACAGCCTATAAAGGTCTGCTTTCTGCTTACGAAGTTATAAATAATACCGATTCCATTGCCAAATATTCCCGATTGTTCACTAATGCCAACGATACAGCCCTACTGAACTATCAGCGTCAAACTCTTCGCCAGACCTCAGCTATTTCCAGTTTTAACCATTACCAAAATGAAAAGCAACAGGCCAGAAACCGCTATCTACAGGCACGGTCCAACACTTATGCTCTTTTAATTATACTGATAATTACGACAATTATTGTCGCTGCACTTGTATATTATATCATGTACCGAAAAAAGCAAACGAAGATTCGAGAGAAACAGTTGATAGAAAAATATAAAACGTTGCAATCGCAGCTTCAACACGCACAACGAGACTTGCGCCTGCTTAATTATGAGCTAAAAGAATCAAAAGAACAGAAAGATGCGGACAACAATGCCATCAATAAGCTGACAAACCAAATAAAAGAAAAGAATCAGGAAATAGATAATTTAACACAGCAATTGTCTGATGCCTTCAACAAGGCAAAAGAAGCCCTAAAAAAGGAACTGGAGCAGGAATTTACAGAAAGTGAAATCTTAGAACGTTTTAATAATCTATCGGTATTTAAGCTTGGTCAAGAGCCACCATCAGAAAAAGAATGGGCTACATTGGTAAATCTGTTTAGAAGAAAATATATCGATTACTATGCCTTTATAAGCAAAGATAATAAACTTTCAAAAAGTCAGCTTCGCGTGTGTATCTTGATTCGCTTAGGTTTTAAGCCAAGTGAGATAAAAACATTGTTCGGCACATCAAAATGGAGAGTAAACAATCTTAAAAAAGAAATTAATACCATTCTTTTCAATATTGAGAAAGCAGGGTCATTAGTGGAAAACCTCACCAAACACTATTAATTAAGCACGTCTACAAATTGTCTACTATCGTCCGCAACACCCTCTAAATTAATGCTTTGCAGACACACCTTCTGACAAGTCTACAAATCGTCTACTTTTAAAAGGGATAAAATTTGCGGATTATTTTTGCGTTTCATAATTTTGCACCAAACAAAATATTTAAATTATGAAAAGCAAATTATTTATTGTATTAGTTGCCATGTGCTTCACTTCTTTTTCGGCACATGCAGAGTTAGAACAACAGGACAGCTTATATGTTGTCCATTTTGGATTTACGTATACAGATCCAACTATTCCTAATGGTGGCCAAAATAAATCCCCCGTTGTGCCTCCCTCGGTATCCATTGACGGGCACATCTTATATTTATATAGCGGGTGCGTGGGTACGACATTGCAGGTGGTAAATGACTTGAACGAGGTGGTTTACACGACAGAAATTCCCGATGAAATCGAGGAAATTGAACTTCCCGATACCCTCGTCGGTGAGTATGAACTGCAAATCCTGCGCGGAAACTTCTGCTTCTACGCAACCATAGATTTGTAAAATTTGTAAAAAAACAATTACTGCAAC
>CACYRB010000046.1 GCA_902776685.1 uncultured Prevotellaceae bacterium | reverse complement strand
ACCCCAAGTCGCGCGTCAACACATTTGCTCACGTCAACCACCTCTCACAACTCGCCTCTCACAACTCGACTCTCACAAGGTTGGGTGTGCTGCTATGCATCAACGGCACCGGCATCCTCAATGCATGGATTCGACGGACAATAGCTCCCGAGGGTATCAGCTATGCCGAGATGAACGACTTTATGTCGACGGTCCCCATCGGTAGCGAGGGTATCAGCATCATCCCCTTTGGCAATGGTGCAGAGCGTGTGCTTGAGAACAAAGAACCCGGAGCCAGCTTCCATGGCATTAACTTCAACAAGCACACCAAGGCTCACCTCATGCGCGCAGCCCAGGAAGGCATCGTCTTCTCCTTCTGCTATGGCATGGAGGTCATGGCCGAGATGGGCATGCAGATACAGAAAATTCATGCCGGACGCGCCAACATGTTCCTGAGCGACATCTTCTGCCAGACGCTTGCCGCCACCAGTGGCGCAACTATCGAACTACTGGAGACCGACGGGTCGGTGGGCGCAGCCAAAGGCGCAGGAATGGGTTGCGGCATTTATAAAGACCACAACGAAGCCTTTGCCTCACTGAGACGGCTGGGCACTGTGATGCCCGATGCAAAGAGAAAAGACGACTATCTGGCTGCCTATGAGCGGTGGAAAGACACCCTCGGAAATATAATGAGTAATGAATAATGAGTAATTACCCTAATGCGCATATTGGGGAAATTATCAATTGCAAATTATAAATAATCAAATTATAAAAACTATGATGACAAAAAAAGAGTATTTTCCGTTCATCGGAAAGGTTCCTTTCGAAGGAACTGAAAGCAAAAACGTGTTAGCATTCCACTACTACGAGCCCGAACGCATCGTGATGGGAAAGAAGATGAAAGACTGGCTGCGCTTTGCCATGGCATGGTGGCACACCCTCGGCCAAGCCAGCGGTGACCAGTTTGGCGGACAGACCCGCGCCTACGAATGGGACAAAGCTGAGACTGCCATCCAGCGCGCAAAGGACAAGATGGATGCCGGATTCGAGTTTATGGACAAACTGGGCATCAACTTCTTCTGTTTCCACGATGTCGACCTTGTGGAAGAAGGGCAGGACGTAGAAGAATATGAGGCCCGGATGAAGGAAATCACCGACTATGCCCTTGAAAAGATGCAACAGTATCCCCATATCAAGCTGCTCTGGGGAACAGCCAACGTCTTCGGTCATCGTCGCTACATGAACGGAGCTGCCACCAACCCCGATTTCGACGTTGTGGCCCGTGCTGTCGTCCAGATTAAGAACGCCATCGATGCCACCATCAAGCTCGGCGGACAAAACTACGTATTCTGGGGTGGCCGTGAAGGCTATATGAGTCTGCTCAACACCGACCAAAAACGCGAAAAGGACCATCTTGCCATGATGCTCACTGCAGCCCGCGACTACGCCCGGGCAAAAGGTTTCAAAGGAACCTTCCTCGTTGAGCCCAAGCCCATGGAGCCCATGAAGCACCAATACGACGTCGACACCGAAACGGTCATCGGATTCCTCCGCGCTCACAGACTCGACAAAGACTTCAAGGTGAATATCGAGGTGAACCATGCCACACTGGCCGGACACACGTTCGACCATGAGCTTGCCGTAGCTGTTGACAACGACATGCTCGGCAGCATCGATGCCAACCGTGGCGATGCTCAAAACGGTTGGGACACCGACCAGTTCCCCATCGACAACTTCGAACTCACACAAGCCATGCTCCAAATCATCCGCAACGACGGTCTGGGTACAGGTGGCACAAACTTCGATGCCAAGATTCGTCGCAACTCCACCGACCTTGAAGACCTCTTCATTGCTCACATCAGTGGCATGGATGCCATGGCCCGTGCACTGCTCAGTGCTGCTGCACTGCTCGAAGAGAGTCAGCTGCCCGCCATGAAGAAAGAACGCTATGCCTCGTTCGACAGCGGCATAGGTAAAGACTTTGAAGAAGGTCGGCTTACCCTCGAGCAAATCTACGAGCACGGCAAGAAAGTGAACGAACCGGTTCTACGCTCAGGCAAACAAGAGAAATATGAAACGCTTGTAGCCCTCTACGCCAAGTAAAGGGTGAACAAGAGCCACCAGCAGACCCACCAAAAGGCCCACCAGCAGACCCACCCCCTGCCCCTCCCTAAAAAGGAGGGCCCTAAAAAGGAGGGGAGCAGTTAGTTCTCTTTTCGGATATGCGATTAGAAAAACTATATGCTCCCCTCCTTTTTAGGGAGGGGCAGGGGGTGGGTCTGGAGGGGCAGGGGGGCAACCTTTCAACACTTATTCAAAAAATAAAGTTTATAAAACAAAAAAATAAGTCTTTTTTCTTATTTTCTTTTGTATCTTTGCACAAAATAACTATCAACACATCTTTAAAATTTATTTTTGATCAACAATGAAAAGATTAATTTCCTTTTTATCCATTGTCATGTTCACACTTGGCATCTCGGCACTCGACGTCACCCATCTGCGCGTCGCATCGCAAGAGAACCCTGTTTGCATTGATGCCACCCAACCCGATTTCAGTTGGCAGATTCAGTCCGACGATCGCGGTGTGTTGCAGACAAGCTACCGCATCGTAGTCTCGTCTGATGCCGAGGGAGGAATGGTGGTGTGGGATTCTGGTACGGTAGAGTCCGACCAGTCGGTGGGTATCGTGTCAACCAGCATCACTCTCAATCCGTCAACACGCTACTACTGGCGTGTCACCGTGACCGACAACAAGGGCAACGAAGCCACATCCACCGAGACAGCTTACTTTGAGACCGGCCTGATGAAGTCGGGCTGGAGCGGAGCACAGTGGATTAAGGCCTCCGACCTTGCCTATGGCGATGCTGAAGGAGCAGCAAACGAGATACTCGACTATACCGTCGAGGGCAAGGTGCGCATCGAACGTACCGCAGCCGGACTCTGTTTCGCCATGCAGAACGAAAGCAATTTCTATTTCTGGCAGTTGAACACCGAAGGCAGCTATCCCCGTCTGCGTCCCCACGTGTGGAACAACGGCAACCCTGCCTGTCTGGACAACATCAACCTGACCGGCAAGGTGGCTCTGAACAACACCGACGAGTTTACCCTTCGCATCGAGGTGACCAATGCGTCACAGGCGAAGACCTATATCAACGACGTGCTGGTCGACGAGCGCACGGGCAACTTCAAATATGGCCGTGTAGGTATGCGACAAGACCACGGCGAGGTTGACAGTCGCGAGGAGATCGGTGTCTACGACGACATTCGCGTGACAACCGCCGACGGAAAAGTGTTGTTCTCCGAAGATTTCTCCTCGGGCAACAGCTTCACCACAGGTACAGTGACCGACGGCAAGCTGCGCATTGTCGGTTCGACGCAGGGACATATTCTGGCCTGGCAGAAAGTTGACGACAGCAATCAGTTCGTGCATTATGCTATCGACTACGACATGTATCTCGTCAAGGCTGCCGCCGCCATGATCTTCGGTGCTACGGCAAGCAATACCTACCACATGTGGCAAATCAACTGTCAGGACAATGCCAACCCCGCCATACGTCGACATGTCTATGTAGGCGGCAACCTGACTTGGAACGACAGCCAGTTCACGCAGTTCACCAAGAGCGACCTGCTGGGGCACAAGCACCACTATCGCATTGAAGTGGAGAACGGTGTCATCCGCACCTCTATCGACGGCATCCTTGTCGACACCTTCAACGACACCTCCGGCACAGCCGTGATGGGTGACATCGGAATGCGCGTTGACAACAACACGGGCGAGGAAGGCTGGTTCGACAACCTCGTAGTAACCGAATATGCCCAGGACGGCTCGTCGAAGGTTGTCCTGAGCGAAGACTTCGAGGAGCTCAGCTCCGACTGGTTCTACGATGCCGACATACAAGAGTTTGACGGCAGTCGCATGTGCCATGTGAAATCGCCTTCAAGCGAGCGCAAGGTGATGCAGGCCGCTACCGAAGGCTCTGCTCCACTCTTCCGAAAGGAGTTCAATATCGAGAAGACGGTTGCCTCGGCCAAACTCTACACCTCCGGTCTGGGTGTCTATGACTTGTTTGTCAACGGCCAGCGCGTAGGCCATCTGCAGTCCGACGGCAGCACACTCTATGAAGAGCTGAAACCAGGATGGACCGACTATCGCAAGCGCGTTTTCTATAGTGCCCACGACGTGACCCATCTGTTACAGTCGGGAGCCAATGCCATCGGTGCCGTTGTCACCCGTGGCTGGTGGGCAGGAGCCGTGATGCACGGTGCATACGGTGCTCCCTCGCTCGGATTCATGGCCAAGCTGCTCGTGACCTACGACGACGGCACGACCGACATCATCGTCACCGACAAGACATGGGCCTCATCGCTTCGCGGAGCCCTGCGCAACGGCGACATCTACGACGGCGAGATCTACGACGCCCGTCTTGCCACAGAGTGGTCGATGCCCGGTAAGGTGAACCTCGACAACTGGAATGCCGTAGGCGTGAACACCGATTTCAAAGGCAGCATCGATGCCTTTACCGGCGGATACATTCAAACGCTCAACCCGCTCTTCCTCCATCCGCAAGCCGTGAGCATCTACGAAGGCAGCAAGGGCACCGGCACAGACTACGGCATGGTGAACACCGTCAGCAACTCCTCTGGCTTCGCACCGTTCACGCTCAAGAAAGGTCAGACCGCCATCGTCGACTTCGGACAGAACATGGTGGGCTGGGTAGACTTCAAGGTGAAAGGTCAGCAGGGCAATCGCATGCGCCTGCGCTACACCGAGATGCTCAACGACAACGGCTCGCGCAGCCGCGGCAACGACGGCCCCGGCGGCAGCCTCTATCTGGCCAACCTGCGTTCGGCAAAGGCCCAACTCTACTACACGCTGGCCGGCACGCCAGAGGGCGAGACCTATCATCCCTCGACAACCTTCTTCGGCTTCCGCTATCTGGAAATCACAGCCACCGACGACCTTGAAGTGCTTGCACTCGAAGGCCAGCCCATCAGTTCGTCGACCCACGACACCGGCAGCATCGAGACCAGCCATCCCGACGTGAACCAGCTGTTCTCCAACATCCAGTGGGGCCAGCGCGGCAACCTGCTCAGCGTGCCCACCGACTGTCCGCAGCGCGACGAGCGACTGGGATGGGCGGGCGACACACAGGCCTTCTCAACCACCGGACTCTACAACGCCGACATGAGCATCTTCTATCGCAAGTGGATGCAGGACATGCGCGACGGTCAGGGCACCAACGGAGCCTATCCCGGCATTGCCCCTGAGTGCTGGGGACAGCCCCTCGGACAGGTGGGATGGGCCGATGCAGGCATCCTCGTGCCCTACAACACCTATATGATGACAGGCGACAAAGCCGTGCTGCGCGAGAACTTCTCGTCGATGGAGCGCTATATAAGCTACCTCGCCACACAGACATTCGACGGCTACAAATATAACGGTCCGGGTACTACCTGGGGCGACTGGCTTGCCTTTGCCAGCACCGACACCCGCTACATCTGCGTGGCCTACTACGCACTCGACGCCCAGCTCATGGCACGCATGGCTCAGGCACTCAGCACGCGCGAGAACGACAACTACGCCCGCAAGGCCCGTCAATACCAGACGCTCTACGAGAACATCAAGGCAGAGTTCCGCACACGCTACATCACACCCACCGTGCGCCAGACCTCGCAGACCGCCTACCTCATGGCCCTGGCCTACAACCTGCTCGACGGCGAAACCGAGATCAACAACTTCAAGACCCGACTCTCGCAGGCCATCCGCAACAACGGCTACAAGCTCAGCACCGGCTTCCTCGGCACGGCCATCATCAACCCCACCCTCTCGCGCTTCGGGCTTAACGACTACGCCTACGACCTGCTGCAGCAGCGTCAGTGCCCCTCGTGGCTCTATAGCGTCGACCAAGGTGCCACCACCATCTGGGAGCGTTGGAACAGCTACACCAAGGAAACCGGCTTCGGCGACCCGGGCATGAACTCGTTCAACCACTATGCCTACGGAGCCATCGGCGAATGGATGTACCGCTATATGGCAGGCATCAACTACGACGAAGAGCAGCCGGGCTTCAAGCACATCGTCCTGCAGCCCAGCCCCGACCGCCGCACCACGCTGCCCAGCGGACAGGAGCTCATCACCAGTTGCACCGGCTCGCACCTCTCGCCCTACGGAAAGATTGAGAGCGCATGGAAGACCATCGGCGCAACAGGTCTCGACTACACCTGCACCATTCCCGCCAACACCACCGCCACGCTGCGCCTGCCCGCTGCCGATGCCAATCTGCTCGTCATCGTCGACGGACAGCCCGCCTCGGCCGTCGAGGGCATCACCCTCAAGGGCTACGAAGACGGATGTCTCATCTACGAACTCGGATCGGGCACCTGGCACTTCAGCACCGACGGCACAACAAGCATCAGCCCCCTCCCAACCATCCCTCAAGAGGGAGAGAGCCCAGTCTATGACCTGCAAGGCAGGAAAGTGGGAATGTTGAAAAGTTGTAATGTTGAAATGTTGAACGTCAACTCTCAACTTTCAACCTTTCAACCTTTCAACCTTTCAACCTTAAAACCCGGCATCTACATCACTGACGGGCACAAGTTTGTGAAACGATAAATCGAAATGTTAAAATCGGACGGCAACCGACCGAAATTTTAACATGACAGGAGCCCCGAAAAACTGCAGGGCGGCACTGCACTCCACTCAAGCGGAGACAGGCCACCCTGCAGCGTTTTTTTTCAACACGTTGTCAGTCAGCACCTTACAAAAGCCTTCAATCCTTCTCCACTCATCATTCATCCCTCATCTTTTACGAAACATATATGTTTCGGGTTGCGAAAGACGGTCTTTCACCTGCCGAAAGACCGTCTTTTGGGTTGCAAAAGCTTAGCTTTCGCAGCCGAAACATATATCTTTCGCAAATCAACAGCTGTTTTATTGTCATCTAAAAGGCCAGACATCGCCCCTCGACGACCTTTTCACAACTGTTAAAACGAAAATCGGCCGTTAACATTTCCGGCAGCGAAAGACCTATCTTTCACCTCGGCGTTTAAGTTTTTTTAAGTATTTCCTCTCATTTGAAAAAAATTCTCGGCTTTTGTTTTGTTTGATTGGGAATTTTCATTATCTTTGCAGAAGATAACGCTCACACCCTCAATACTCACGAACAATATCATTACAACTTTAACGGTGACATTTCAAATTTTCTAATCTTTAACAACAAAAACAACATGAAAAGTTTTATTGACAGTAACCTACGACTCCGCATTGTGTGGCGGAGCGCACTGTGCTTGCTGCTGATGATTCCCATGCTGTGCGTGGTGCAGACGGCCATGGCCGACGACACGCCGCAGAAGAACACATCGGACAAGGTGACGGTGAAGGGACGGATTGTCGATGCCGACGGCGAACCGATTATCGGGGCCACCGTGAAGTCGACAACCTCTGGCGATGCTGCCGTGACCGACATTGACGGCAACTACGAGATTACCGTCCCTCGGGGCGGCACGATTCAGGTGTCGTACATCGGTTTCAGCGAACAACAAATCAGGGTGAACGGCCGCCAGAAGATTGACATCGTGCTGAGCGAGAACCAGAAAATGCTCGACGAGGTGGTGGTCATCGGCTATGGCACGACCACGCGCCGCAGCATCACCGGTGCCGTCGACCAGGTGGGAGCGTCGGTGCTCGAGAACAAACCAGTGGCCAACCTGACGCAAGCCCTCCAGGGTGCCGCGCCGAACCTCGTGATTCAGCGCAAGAGCTACAACCCGAACGGCGAGAACACCAACCTGAACATTCGCGGTATCTCGACCATGAACAGCAACTCGCCCCTGGTGGTCATCGACGGCGTGGTGAGCTCGGAAAGCCAGCTCAACGACCTCAACCCGATGGACATCGAGAACATCTCGGTGCTGAAAGATGCCGGTGCAGCAGCCATCTACGGATCGCGGTCGTCGAACGGCGTCATCCTGGTCACCACGAAGAAGGGCCACCTGAACGAGAAGACGAAGGTGAGGCTGACCACCTCGGTGGGCTGGGAAGACCCCGACATTCTGTTCCACCCCGTGGCAGGCTACCAGAACGCCACACTGAAAAACCTGGCTCTCACCAATTCGGGACTGTCGCCCGAGTTTACGCCCGACCAGATTCGCGACCTCTACGACCATCGCGCCGAGGAAAACTGGTTCCTGCCGCAAATCTTCCGCACGGCACTGCAGCAGAGCCACAACCTGAGCGTATCGGGCGGATCGCAGAAAACCACCTACATGGTCTCCGTGGGCTACTACGACCAGGAGAGCAACTACGTGGGCAACAAGAACTACGGCATACAACGCTACAACCTGCGCTCGAACCTCACCACCGAGGTAGGCAGGTTCAAGCTGCAGGCCCTGCTGGGATTCACGCGCAACAACAGCATCTCCACCACAGGCAGCAGCCTCGAAATCGACGCCTCGCGCATTCCACCTTATTATTATTATAAGCTGAAGGAAAACGGGAAATACCTGTTGAACA
The DNA here is from genome assembly GCA_902776685.1 of uncultured Prevotellaceae bacterium. GTDB lineage: Bacteria > Bacteroidota > Bacteroidia > Bacteroidales > Bacteroidaceae > Prevotella. The sequence goes on along the minus strand of CACYRB010000046.1, from coordinate 14,095 downwards.
ACGTGCTCTCCGAGTTTAACCCGCTGGGAAGTCTCGAGGGCAACGGATGGAACAAATACCGCAACAACAACTTCACGACAAACCTCAACGCCGAGTTCCGCATCATCGACGGACTGAAGCTGCGCGGCGTGTTCGGACTCGACCTGGGCGGACAGCACCGCTACACCCGCACGTTCAAGGTACCCTACTACAACTCGGCCGACCAGCCGACGCCCTCGCGCTATGCCAACGAAAAGACCTATACCGACGACTGGAACTACGACTCCTATCTCATCAATACCCAACTGCTGCTCGACTACAACAAGTCGTTCGGACAGCACAACGTCAGCGGACTCTTCGGCTTCACCATGGAGACCTATACAGGAAGCGGCAACGAGGTGAAAATCAACTACGTCAATCCCGACCTCGGAACGTCGGCCAGCGACAATGCAGAAATCGTCATTGGCGACGGCAGCCACGTCACCCCCGAGGACAACGACCGATGGCGCATCGACTCGTGGCTCGGCCGACTGGGCTACAACTATGCCGAACGCTACTACGCCGAATTCAACTTCCGCGTCGACCGATCGTCGCGCTTCGGCCGACATGTGCGCACAGGCTTCTTCCCATCGGCATCGCTCGGATGGCGCATCTCGATGGAGAAATGGATGAAAGCCTACGAGGAGAAGGTGGGCGACCTGAAGCTGCGTGCCACCTATGGCGTGCTGGGCAACCAGACCATCGGAAACTACGACCGCTACACCACCTACAACCTCTACACCAACACCTATGCCTACAACAACGTGCCCGTGACGGGCGCAGGCTTCACGCTGGGAGCCGAGGACATGACGTGGGAGAAGACTCACACACTGAACTTCGGTCTCGACGCAACCTTCCTGCGCAACTCGCTCACGCTCTCGTTCGACTATTTCTATAAACGCACCGTCGACATCCTCATGAAGCCCATCGTGGCATCGGTGTTCGGAACAGCCATGAGCCGCGACAACGTGGGCGAGATGAGCAACCGCGGATGGGAACTCTCGCTGAACTACCGACTGAAGACCGGCGACTTCAACCACGTCTTCGCCGCCAACATCGGCGACTCGTTCAACCGACTCGAGAAGTATCCCGAGCTGGAGAGCATCTCATCGTCCGACGAAATCAACTTCCTCTATCGTGAAGGCGTGCCCCTCGGCTCCTACTACGGATGGAAGACCGACGGACACTTCCAGAGCTACGACGAGATTGCCACGTCGGCCATACCCGTCGGAGCCACCGTGCAGCCCGGCGACAACAAATATGTTGACCGCAACAACGACGGCGTCATCGACTCGAAAGACCGATTCGTGCTGGGCAACGCATTCCCGCGCTACACCTTCGGTTTCTCCTACAACGTAGAATGGAAAGGCATCGACTTCGGCATCTTCGCTCAGGGCGTCGGCAAACGCGACATGATGATTCGCGGCGAGCTCGTTGAGCCCTTCCATGCCAACTACTCCTACGTCATCTATCAACACCAGCTCGACTACTGGACCCCGACAAACCCCGACGCGAAATATCCGCGACTGAGTGCGCCAGGCTCGGCATCGAGCTCCAACAACTACCGACAGGCTTCCGACATGTATATGTTCAACGGTGCCTACCTGCGACTGAAGAACATCACCCTGGGCTACACACTGCCCAAGCAATGGACACAGCGCATCGGCATCAGCAAGCTACGCGCCTATCTCACCGGTCAGAACCTGCTCACGTTCAGCCACGTGTCGTTCGTCGACCCCGAGTCGTCGGAGTTTAACAACCGCATGGGCACCGGCGGCGCCAACAGCGCACGCAACTACCCCACGCTGAAATACTACGGATTTGGACTTGACATTGAATTCTAAACAACAGGGAGGAAACAAATCATGAAAAGAATAAAGTTAATTTTACTAAGCGTAGTCGGTTTCCTTGCCCTGACGGGCTGCAACGACATGGACAATCCGCCGACCAACAGCTATACCGATCAGAACTTCTGGACGTCAATCGACAAAGCCCAGTACATGCTCAACATGGCCTACAACCAACTCTACAGCGCAGGCAAGATGTGGAACGACGAGCGGCTCTACGACAACGTCTTTCAAGGGCGCGGCTTCACCGACCAGCGCAGCATCCGCAACGGCATCGCCGACCCTTCGCTCGGCATCTTTGCCGGTGAGTGGGCCGATCTCTACGGAGGCATCAAGACGTGTCACGTCTTCCTCGAACACATCGACCAGCTGCAGGCTGCCGACGACGTAAAGAACTACATGAAGGCGCAGGCCCGATACATCCGCGCCGCCATCTTCTTCCGACTGACCAACTTCTACGGCGACATTCCCTTCTTCACTGAAGACATCTCGCTGGCAGAGTCGAAGACCATCAGCCGCACGCCACGCACCGAAGTCATCAAGTTCATCCTTCAGGAACTGGAGGCCATCATGCCCTATCTGCCCACACGCGACAGCCAGCCCGTGGCCGATCGGGGAAAGATTACGAAAGGAGCCGACCTGATGCTGCAGGCTCGCGTCTACCTCTACGACGGCGACTGGGCCAACGTAGAGAAATGCTGCGCCATGCTCATGGACGGCGAATACGGTCACTATGCCCTCTTCCCCTCCTACACCGGACTCTTCGAGGAGGCCAACGAGTATAATGACGAGGTCATCATGGATTGCGCCTACGTGCCCACCGTCCGCACATGGGGCGAGATGTACGACATGGTCCCGCTGTCGGTCGGCGGACGCGTCATCAGCACAGCACCCACGCAGAGCCTGGCCGACAACTACATCATGCTCGACGGCAAGCCCATGACAGAGTCGACCATGTATAAGGAGACCAGCCCATACGGCAACCGCGACCCGCGCATGGCAGGAACGATTATCTACGACCGTTACAACTGGAGTGCCAACGTGAACGACGGCTCGAAGAGCAAATACATCTACATCAATCCCACGTCGACCGACAAGACCGATGCCTATCAGGGACTCAATGCCAACCAGTCGTGCACGGGCTACTACGTCCGTAAATACTACGACGTGAACCACGAGGCTGGCATGGTGTCAGGCATCAACATCATCACCATGCGCTATGCCGACGTGCTGCTGATGTATGCCGAGGCCATGAACGAGCAGGGCAAGATGTCGGAGGAAGTTTGGAACAACACCGTCCGACCCATTCGTGAACGTGCAGGTTTCAAGCGTGCCGAGGCGCTCGCCTACCCCGCACAGTCGCAGGACGAGATGCGGCAGACGCTGCGACGCGAACGTCGCTCCGAGCTTGCCCTCGAAGGACTGCGATGGTTCGACATCAAGCGCTGGAAGGCTGGAACGGAATACCTCAACGGCTATGTCTATGGTGCACGCTTTGCCGAAGGCAACAACTACATCCGACTCGACAACTACAAGTTCGACGAATCAAAGGATTACCTTTGGTCGGTACCGCAGTCGCAGATGGACATCAACCCCAACCTGAAACCCAACAATCCGGGATATGCAAATTAATAATGGATGAGGGATGAAGGATGAAGGATGAAAGATGAGCGTTTGAAAGATAAAACTATCTTCTTAACTCCTGACTCATTACAAAACCGTAAAACATTAAATTGTAAATTAATATAACAGATATGAAGACAAAAATATTTTCAGCATTGCTGATTATGGGTACCCTGTTTGCAGGCACGTCGTGTACCGAAGACATGGAGTACAAAGATGTGGAGGTGACGGCTGTCAAACAGCTCTTTTCTCCGAAGGATAACCAAAGTGTTCAACTGCTCTCCTCTGCCACTGCATCGGTATTCTTTGAGTGGTCTACCGCGCTGGCAAAGGATGGCAACGCCCCACTCTACGAGGTGGTGTTCGACAAGGTCGGCGGCGATTTCACGCATCCCGTCTATCGTGTTGTCTCCGACGACATGGGCTCGCGCCCCTATGCCACCATCACGCACAAGGTGCTCGACCGCATAGCCGCACTGGCTGGCCTGGGCAGCGGCGAGACAGGACAGGTCATCTGGACCGTGGTGTCCTCGCGCGGCATCAACCAGAAGGTGGGCGAAGAGGTGCGCACGCTGACGATTACCCGTCTGCTCGGTTTCTCAGAGATTCCTGCCGAGGTGTTCCTCACGGGCGAAGGCTCGGAGACCGGTACCGACACAGAGAGTGCCTATGCACTGGCTTCACCCGAAAGTGGCGAGTTTGAAATCTTCACTCGTCTTGAGGCCAACAAGCCCTACTACTTCATCAGCAGCAAGGTGGGTGCACCGCGTGTGTTCTTCGCCGAAGACGGAAAACTGAAGGAAAGCTCTACCGGCGACCAGTCGGCCACGGTCAGCGAGACGGGCGTCTATCGGCTTCAGCTTGACTTCAACGTGGCAACCTTCTCCATGACGAAGGTCGAGAGCCTGGGATGGTTCTTCAGCCCGAGCAACGCGGTAGAGATTCCGATGACCTACGAGGGCCACGGCATCTGGACCGGTAGCGGTGTCACCAACTTCAAGGAAGAGAGCTGGGGCCGCGACGAGCGCTACAAGTTTGAAATGGTCTACGACAAAGACGGCACCCGATCTGTCGTTCACTGGGGACCCACCAACGCATCGCTCGACAGTCGTCCAAGCGACAACGAAGGCGAAGCCTACTTCTACATGAAGGAGTGGCCCACCTCGCAGTGGGACAACAAGTGGAAGCTGCACGAGCGTTTCGACGGTCAGATGACCAAGTTCACCTTCTATCTGAACGGTGACGGTCCGTATCGTCACACGGTTGAGCTGGCACAGTAATGAAACCCATTAAAAGCGAACGACTATGAAAAGTATCAATAAAACCACAAGCCACCTGCCCTCCCGACTGAGAAGGGCAGGCGGCAGGTTGCTCCTCCTTTTTGTCGGCGCACTAGCTTTGCAGTCGTGCTACGACATAGAAGACGAATACACCTATGGGCGCGGCCTCTACACCATAGACTGGAGCGCAGCTGCCGACAGCGCGACCAACTCGCTCGTCAGCCGGTTCTGGCATCAGCAGCGCCACTACTTTGTCTACACCAACGAGGATTTCGAGAACCCTGCCGACCCGGGCTACTGGCCTCAGGCTCACGGCATGGACGTCGTCATCGATGCCTATCTGCGAACGGGCGACAAGAAGTATTCCGACATGTTCGCGCAGTGGTATGAGGGCATCAAGGCCGTCAACTTCTCAAACCGCAACGTGAACTACCGCAACGACTACTACGACGACTCCGAGTGGATTGCCCTCACCATGCTCCGCCTCTACGGCGTGACCGGCGAAGAGCAATACCTCTCCACGGCGAAAGACCTCTGGGAATGGATCAAGACCGGATGGACCGACCTCGGCGGGGGCGGCATAGGCTGGGAGCGCACCACCTACATGGCACTGAAAAACTCGTGTGCCAACGGTCCGGCCGCACTGCTGGCTGCGCGACTCTACGACATCACGAAGAACCAGGACGACCTCGACTGGGCACTGCGCATCTATGAATGGATGAAGGCCACCGTGTACAACCCTGCAACGGGTGCCATCTACGACGGCTATAACGCAGCCACCGAGGAGCTCAACTCCGTCACGCTGTCCTACAACCAGGGCACGTTCCTCGCCACTGCTCACGAGCTCTACAAGATTACCGGCGAACAGGCCTACCTCAACGATGCTCGCAAGACGGCAAACTTCGCCATCACCAACAACGTAATGATCGACACCGGCAACAACGTGCTGCGCGACGAAGGCAGTGGCGACGGCGGACTGTTCAAAGGCATCTTTATGCGCTACTTCGTGCAGCTCATCCTCGAGCCCGACCTCGACCCGGTCTATGCCAAGAAGTTCGAGACATTCCTCACCAACAATGCCGACGTGCTGTGGCGGAAAGGTGTTAACAAGAACGACATCCTCTTCGGCACCAACTGGGCCACGCAGACTGTGGGCACCACACAACTCACGTCGCACACCAGCGGCTGCATGTTGATGGAGGCCAAAGCCTACTACGAGCGAATGAAGAAATAGCAGTCACTGCCCCACTCCCGTCACCATTTGAAAAAGGACGGGACAAGCAATGTAAGGCCTGTCGCAAAATCGTGCGACAGGTCTTTTTCGTTCAACAAACAGCAACCCACAACCCGAAACACAAACTTTCACAAAGTAATATAATATATATTACCGAGTAAAAGTATATATATTACTAAGTAAAAGTATATATATTACCGAGTAATATAATATATATTACTTTGTAAACCACAAACTATTGCACGACAAAAGACAAGGTTCCGGTGTATGAAAGCGTATAACGGCATTTTTAGAAACGACAAGAGAAGCAACGATGTTCTACTGCTGCCTAAGGAGGAAAACCAGAGTAAGAAAACGCAAAAATCGTCGGTTTCATCGGGATTTTTCAGTTTTCCGAGTCTTATCTTTTCATCAGCAAACAACAAAGGTGTCGCACATTGATTGAACAAAAATTAAATATTCTTATAATACATTTTTAAGAATTTAAGATTTTTAATCTGCTAATTATCAGTCGGATATTCAAAAACACGTCATTTTTTTCATTATACATTATCTATTTTGTTTCGCGCGTGTAGAAAAAAACTCTAATATTGCATCACAAAATCTATTATGCGTTACCTCAAATTTTTCGACACATATATTGAACTAAATAAATTAATATGAAAACAAACCATTTGAAGATTTGCCGGCGTCATTGGCCAGGTGGAGCGTTGCGTGCTATTGCCGCATTGCTCATCTCAGCCTCTGCAATGACAGTCTGGGCAGCTGCTGATGCGCCAGGAATGGCGGTGCAGCAACAGAAAAACAACGAAGTGACGGGTTTGGTGACCGACCAGAACAACGAGCCTCTGATCGGTGTATCGGTGAAGATTGTCGGAGCCGATGCCAACCTCGGAGCCATCACCGACATCGACGGTATCTTCCACATCAACGTGGCGGACAAGAATGCGTCGCTGGAGTTCTCTTACATTGGCTACAAGACGAAAGTCGTGAAGCTGAACGGACAGAAGCTGCTGAACGTGGCACTTGAAGAGGAGCGCACCGACCTCGACGAGGTTGTGGTGACAGCTTACGCCAGCCAGAAGAAAGCTTCTATCGTGGGTTCTATCGAGACCATCCGTCCGGAAGAACTGAAGTTCGGTACGACGCGTACGCTGTCGAACAACCTTGCCGGTAAGCTGAGTGGTGTGATTGGTATTCAGCGTTCGGGTGAGCCTGGCTACGACGACTCAAACTTCTGGATTCGCGGTATCTCTACTTTCTCGGGCAGCAACTCGCCGCTGATACTCATCGACGGTGTGGCACGCGACCTGAACAACGTCGACGTCGCGGAAATCGAATCGTTCTCGGTGCTGAAAGATGCTTCTGCCTCGGCCATGTACGGTGTGCGCGGTGCCAACGGCGTGATTGTCATCACGACCAAGCGCGGTAAGATTGGTGCCCCGTCGGTGAAGTTCCATATTGAGCACGCCATCAACGAGCCCACCAAGCTACCGAAGTTTCTCAATGCCCCCGACTACATGACTTTGCTCAACGAGCTGGCCACGCAGGACGGCACGGTGCTGCCCTTCACTCAGGAGCAGATTGACCGCACCCGCAGCGGATACGACCCCGACCTCTACCCCAATGTGAACTGGGTTGACGCCATCACAAAGGACTATGCCTACACCACGCGTGCCAACGTCGACATCAATGGTGGTAGCGACTTCCTGCGCTACTCTATCGTGGCATCGTACTTCCGTGAGACGGGTATCCTGGAGCAGGACAAGAACCTGATTCTGGACAATGCTACCAACAACCAGCAGTTCAACCTGCGTTCGAATATCGACATGAACGTGACGAAGACGACGTTGCTGCGCGTGAACATCGGTGGTTATCTGAACCGCTTTAAGAAGCAACGCTGCGACACCGACGGTGCTTTCGGCGAGGCCTTCCGCACGCTGCCCTTCGTGCATCCGGCACGCTACAGCGACGGTGCCATCCCCGTCATCTCGAACCGTGCCAACCCCTGGCGCACGGTGACACAGCAGGGCTACGACTTCATCACCTCGTCGAAGATTCAGACGCTGTTCTCCGTTGAGCAGGACCTGCGCCAGATTACGAAGGGTCTGAAGGCTAAGGCGCTCTTCAGCTTCGACCGCTGGAACAGCAGTTCGCGCGGACGTACAGCCAACCCCGGTACCGTGCTCCCGGCTACTGGCCGCGACATGGAAGGCAACCTCATCTACACACAGTATGAAACGGGCGACGAGTCGATGGGCAGCTACAGCAATGGCGGCTACGGTAACTCGAGCATCTACTTCGAGACCGACCTGATATATAACCGCCGCTTCGGCAAGCACGATGTCGATGTGTTGTTCCTCTACAACCAGCAGGCCTACGACGACGGCGACATCCAGGACTATCGTAAGCAAGGTATTGCCGGACGTCTGTCCTATACCTACGACAACCGCTACGTGGCTGAGTTCAACTTCGGTTACAACGGTTCGGAAAACTTCGCCAAGGGCAAGCGCTTCGGTTTCTTCCCCTCGTTTGCCATCGGATGGTTGCTCAGCGAAGAGCCCTTCATGCAGAAGTATCACGACATATTTAATAAGATTAAGTTCCGCGCAAGTATCGGTCAGGCCGGTGACGACAACATCGGCGGTCGCCGCTTCGCCTACCTCACCACACTCCACACCGACCAGGAGGGCTATCGCTGGGGTACGACCGGACAACGCTCGTACAGCGGTATCACCGAAGGCGAAATCGGTGTGTCGAACCTGACATGGGAGACCGTGACCAAGCGCAACATCGGTCTTGAACTCGGTCTGTGGAACGTGCTCGACTTCAACCTCGACTTCTTCCGCGAGCAACGTAAGAACATCTTCATGCGCCGCTCCATCGTTCCCACACAGTCGGGATTCGTACAGGCACCCTATGCCAACTTCGGCAAGGTGAACAACGGCGGTATGGAAATCACCCTCAACCTGCACAAACAATGGAACAAAGACTTCTTCACATCAGCCTACGGAAACTTCACCTATGCCCAGAACCGCGTGATTGAATACGACGAGGCAGAAGTAAAGAAAGGCACCCACCGCGCACAGACCGGCCGCTCGCTCAACGAGCTCTGGGGTCTGACCGCAGAACGCCTGTTCACCGCCGACGACTTCAACGAGGACGGATCGCTCAAGTTCGGCATCCCCGCGCAGGAAGTCGGTTCAGCCAACCTGCACCCGGGCGATATCAAATATATTGACATGAACGGCGACGGCAAGATTACCGAAGAAGACGAAGGCTTCATCGGCGGTACTGTCGACCCGCGCATCGTCTACGGTTTCGGTGGCGTCATCGCATACAAGAACGTCGACTTCAACTTCTTCTTCCAAGGAGCAGCCGACACCCACCGCATCATCGGTGGCGAGGTCTACTTCCTCCCGGGCGGCGGTACCACTACCGAAGGTAATGCCTACGCTGCCAACATCGACGACCGTTGGACCGAGGACAACCCCAACCCGTACGCCTTCTGGCCACGTCTGAGCTACGGACCTAACCAGAACAACTACCGCGCCTCCACTTGGTGGAAGAAAGATATGAGCTTCCTCCGCTGCAAGACCATCGAGCTGGGATACACCTTCCCCACCGCATGGATGGAGAAAATCTACGTGAAGAGCTGCCGCGTATACGTGAGCGGAAACAACCTCTTCTGCTTCTCGCCGTTCAAACTCTGGGATCCTGAGTTGGGTACGAACAACGGTTTGCGCTACCCGATGAACCGCTCCATTATGTTTGGTATTGACGTTAACTTCTAAAACATTGCATGAGATATGAAAAAGATTAAAATAGCAATATACTTTGCAGCTGGGTTGCTCACAACCACACTCGCAACATCGTGCTCGGACTATCTCGACAAAGAGCCCGACACCGAGCTCACCACCGAAATGGTGTTTGAAAACCGCGACAAAGTCTATTCCTGGCTGTCGTACGTGTACAACATCATTCACAAACCCGACAAATGGTCGCTCACAGCCGACGGCTACGAGGTGCTGGCCGACGATATCACACCCTCGAAGCGCTGGGAACAGTGGGACTGGAACGAGGTCATCGGTAAGATTACCGGTCGCTGGACCATCAACTCAACCTGGGGCGGAAACCTCTGGCACATGATGCCGCGCTACATCCGCCACGGATACATCTTTAATAATATGGTCAAGGCCATGCCCGACCACGACCTGCCACAGTCGGAAATCGACAACATGAAGAACGAAGTGAAGTTCCTCTGCGCCTACGCATGGTGGCAGCTGGCCGAGAACTACGGCGGCATCCCCTTCAAGCCCGACTACATCGCTCCCACCGACTTCACACTCTCCGAACTGATGGTCGGACAGTCTAAGTTCGACGACGTGGTGGACTACTGCGACAAGCAGATGCTCGAAGCAGCCAACGCCCTCCCCGCCATCTACGACGACCCGTCGAAGTATGGCCGTATCAACAAGATCATGGCGCTCACCGTTCGCTCGCGCATGCTGCTCTTTGCCGCAAGTCCCATCGTGAACGGCAACCCCTGGTATGTGAACTATCGCAACAACGAAGGCGAGCAAATCTTCAACGCCACCTACGACCACAACAAGTGGATCAAGGCAGCCGAAGCCTGCAAGCTCTGTCTCGACGAAGCCGAGAAGGCAGGCTACGCACTCTACACCGAGCCCGGTCCCAACGGCGGCATCGACCCCTTCTGGTCGACCTACAACGTGCACATCAAGAAGTGGAGCGAAGGCAACCACGAGATTACCTTCCCCGTGACCAAGGACAACGACTATCGTAACACCTTCCTGCGCACAGCCTCTGTTCGCGAGCTTGGCGGCGGTAACGGTCTCGGCGTCTATCAGGGACTCGTCGACGCATTCTTCACTGCCAACGGTCTGCCCATCGACGACCCCAACTCAGGCTACACTGAGACAGGTTTCTCCAAGGTGGTCGACAAGCGTTCCGACATCACCAGCTGGAACTACGGAACAGGCAAAGAAGGTGAGATCACGAACAAGAACATCTACAATATGTATTGCAACCGCGAACCGCGATTCTACAATGCCGTATCGTTCCACGGCTCGTGGCTGGCTGCCCTGAACCGCTCTTACAACTTCCTGTACAACGGTAAGGACAACATTCAGTCCACCTCGCCCCACGATGCGCCCCAGAACGGCTACCTCGTTCGCAAAGGCCTTTGCGTGACCGACAACTATCTCACCGGTGCCATCACCGACCGTCAAGGTTTCACCTATCGACTGGCCTTCACCTATCTCGACTATGCCGAGGCCGTCAACGAGGCCTACAACACGCAGCAGGCACGCGAGCAGTCGCTCATCTACGTGAACAAGATTCGCGAGCGTGCAGGCATTCGCAAGTACACCTTCGAGAATGTGCCCGTCGAAGACCCCGACTACATCCACGTCGACAACAATCAGGCTGCCGTGCGCAACATTGTACGCATGGAACGCCGCGTAGAGCTCTGCTGCGAGAACAACCGCTGGTACGACATCCGCCGTTGGCTCATCGCCGAAGACCTGCCCGAGATGTGTGGCGACGACTACGGAATGAACTCACAGGGTAAGAACGTCAACGACTTCCACAAGCGCACCGTCTATCAGACCCGCATCTGGAAACGTCAGTACTACTGGTTCCCCATCTACGTCGACGAGTACGAAAAGAACCCGAACCTCGTAGAGGCACCCTTCTGGCTCGACTAAATTACATAATTGTAAAATAAATTGTAAATTGGACTCGCTTTAGCGCTTTTACAAAGCGTAGCGACTAAAAGAAATCGTCAAATTGTAATAATTGTAATAAAAAGATGAATAAGTTATATAAATTGCTCGGACTCGTGTGCGTTGCCGCACTCTTCGCAGGCTGCAATGAAGACCCTGAGTACTTCGAGCTCAAGTCATATCCCGACGAAATGCACATCCGTTCGTCGGTAGAGGAAATCACGCTCAACAAGGGCATTGCCAGCGAAGGAGCCGTGACCTTCACTTGGGACAAGGCCACAAGCCCCATCTCGCCCGACGACGTGGTGACCTATATGTTCCGACTCTATGCGTCGGCCAACAAGAGTGAAAACTTCACCGACTACTACGATGTCGGCACCGACCAGCAGATTACCTTCTCGCACGACGAGCTCAACTCCATCATCGCTCGCTGGGCACTGCCCGGACAGCCCGTGAAGATTACGGGACAGGTGCTGAGCATCGTCAACAACGAGAAGACCTACGTCAAGCCCGAGAGCTCATCGGTAGAGCTTACCGTCACCGGATATGAGAAATATCCGCAGTACCTCTACATGGTGATGACCGACGCCGATGGCGTTGAGACGACTCAGCGTCTGGAGCAGCGCCAGCTCGGAACAGGCGTTTACGAGATTACCCTCAACATGCAGCCCTGCACCTTCCACTTCAACACCACTGGCGAGACCTATCCCGCCTACGGACTGGCCGACGCCACGCTGACCGAAGAGGGCGGCATGAAGATGAACTACATCACCGAGGGCGACATTCCCGAGTTCACCTACAACGGACTCCTCGGCACACGCACCATCATCGTCGACACCAACGAAGGGTTCAACGACTGCCGCGTGCTCGAGATCGTGAAGCTGCCCACCGACGGACTGATGTGGATTTGCGGCAACGGATGCTCCATCGGATGGAACACCAACACCGCTGCCGGACGATTCACCATGACCGGTGACGTGCGCCATCCCTACATCTACTCATGGACCGGCGAGTTTATTGCCGGCGGCGAAATCAAGATCGGACTTGGCGGAGGCTGGGGCGACAACTTCTTCTACGCTCCCGAGGCCAACGCCGATCCGCTCACCGACCACCGTCTGCTCATGTACCGTCTTGAAGCATCGGGCGGCGACCTCAAGTGGGTGCCCTCCGTCAGTGGTCGCTACACCTTCACGCTCTATCTCAAGGCCGACGACATGCACACTACGTTCGAGCCCGCACAGTAAGAGTCCTCTCCCAACCTCCCCCCTCAAAACTCCGGACTCATTGCTAAATCGTAAAAAATTGTACATCGTTAAATTGAAATGAAAAGATGAAAAAATATATTATTCTATTTGCAGCAGCCGTTATGGGACTCTCGTTGACCTCATGCGTAGACGAAGACGGAGCGGGCGTGCCCATCCCCCCGAAGATGCTGCTCCAGTCAACAGAGTACAACGTTGACTTTTCCGACGCCGAGCAGACCTTGCTCACCCTGCGCTGGATTGATGTGAAGAATGCCACCTACAGCGTGTTCTTCTCCAACAACGAGAACGAAACCACGATGCCGCTCAACAACACCGTCACGGCAGGCGAGCTCAACGTGCTCTCTATGGACATACCCTACAGCCAGATTAAGAGCTACATCGAGACAGCCGCCATCGAACCCGTTGAAGGCATCTACACCATCCTGATCAATGTCACCGGTACACCCGTCGACATGAACCAGCCCACAAGCCTCGAGCCCACGGGCAGCAACGTTCAGGCCACCATTCTGGTGAGTGGCCTCGACGACGAAGGGGAAGAATAACACCCTCCCCCCTTCCTTAAAACTACGATTCAATAGGTTTATATAGTGTTGCTACGGCGCCACCCGTTGATGGGTATGCGCCGTAGTTTTTTTTAGCCCCCTAAATTAGGGGGTTGGGGGTATCTCATGAAATTAGTAAGCCTGACAAAAGAATAACTTTCGAAAAGTTATATAGGGTATATAACTATGCTATATGGGGCATATAACTATGCTATATGGGCCATATAACTTTACAAAAGACAAGCTTTCGGAATTATTGTCAGGTGAAAACGGCCTGAAGGGCCGGCAAGCTAATAGCCCAGGGTAACACCCTGGGTAAATTGTGCCAGTAAAGAACGCCCTGAAAGGGCAAAAGACTGAAAATCGACGCTTTTGCCCTTTCAGGGCGCAATCTTAAACATCCCGACAACCCAAGGCGATGCCTTGGGCTATTGGCTTGTTGGCCCTTCAGGCCGCAAACAAGCCTCTTTGTTTATAATTATTTACTAACACCTATAAACACTGGGATATCAAAGAGGATGAAGATTTTTTACCGGACA
>CACYRB010000045.1:32837-34133 GCA_902776685.1 uncultured Prevotellaceae bacterium | reverse complement strand
CTCGTCAAGTATCTCCAGATACTGATCTCCGAACACTTCATAAAACCTGCCGAGACCGCCCTTCCGATCAAACGGCGTATAGTCCAGATCATCTGCGCTAATACTCAGGCTCGCAGCAATGTGATCCTTCACCAATCGCAGCCATTCCATCTGCTCATCTGTAAAATGTACAGCACCGGCGTTCCGCTTCAGTGTCCACTGCATGAAATTATAGTTCACCTTGTCAGCAAATGGTTGCAGGTTATCAGCATATCCCATCTCGAAACGAATAATGGAAATTAGATCCGCCAGCTGTCCAATCGTGCCACGCTTCACTTTATCCGGCTTCTTAATGGCATAACAATCCCAGAGTCTGCGTAACTTTGATCATAAATAATTCGCAGGGCAAGAATCTCATCCTTGTTCTCTTCGATAAACCCATGAAAGCTCCTGATCACCTGATCAGCGTTGCTTTCACGGTCTTTGTCCCAACCAGCATAAGTTACGGAATCGATGTTCACATTATCGATGATCTGCTCGTGCTTCTTCCGGACATCTTCAATATAATCCCGATTGTCAGGATCGTTGAAGGGCTGCTCCGCTTCTTTGATCAATTCCTCCTGAGCGGCATCCAGCTTTGCCTTCTCCTCCGGGCTTGGCTCTCTGTCCGGGTCAAGCGTGACACCGGCCCTTGCAGCAACCACATCTTCATCGAAGGCGTTGAGCAGATCTTCAGCAACAGTACTAATTGGCTTCCCTACTTTGGCTTCAAACTCGTCCAGTTCCTCTGGCTTCAGTTTTGTGCTCAGCCGGATAAGACGATTTGCCAGTGATGTAAGGATCTCCGGATCTTTCGTTCCGAGCGATGCCCGCTTCATGAGCTCAGTCAGACTTAGGTGCGGTTTATACTCCAGCGGCCTTGTTTCCGTCTTCTTAGATTTCGTCACGCCAACAGCATCGATCACGACAAAATGATCCTTTTCTGTGGCATCATCACCAGAGACCATCTTCAGGTCTTCCAGTTTCAACACCCTGGTTCCACGACCGAGCATCTGCTCGTAGTGGCCCTTGCTCCGGACATCACGCATGAAGATAAGGCATTCCAGCGGTTTCACGTCCGTTCCGGTGGCGATCATTTCGACCGTCACTGCAATGCGGGGATAGAACTGGTTACGGAAATTGCTCAGAGCCTCGTCTGCCTTCTTTGCCTTGCAGGTAATCTTCTGGCAGAATTCATTTCCCTCACCGAACACCTCTCTGACGATCTGCACGATATCATCGGCATGGCTGTCATTTTTGGCAAAGATCAGTGTCTTC
>CACYRB010000045.1:12296-32817 GCA_902776685.1 uncultured Prevotellaceae bacterium | reverse complement strand
GATATGTCTGTATGACCGCACGGATCTGGCTCGGATTCACAACGTCCACATCCAGCATTCCCGGATTATAGGCCATATCCTCATCCATCTGACGCCAGCGCTTTGCCCGGGTCAGACGATCCCGGTATTCCGCCAGACGCTTCATGATCATAGCGCCATTCTGGGTGATTTCAGTATTGATCAGATAGATGTCCTCGCCGACATTCACCCGATCAATAATAGCTTTCTCGCGGGAATACTCGCTGACCACGTTCTGATTAAAGAACGCAAATGTTCTCTTCTCAGGTGTCGCAGTCAGACCGATAATGAAAGCATCAAAATACTCCAGGACTTGCCGCCATTGGTTATAAATGGAACGGTGGCACTCGTCAATGATGATGAAGTCAAAGAACTCAGGTGGGTATTCTGCATTATATTTCACCTCTCGCTCTGTTCCTGTCGTTGTACCAGGTTCATCGTCCACGTCATCTGGCATGGAAGAGAGATTTCCTGTCAGCATAGAATATACACGCTGAATGGTACTTATGCAGATTTGTGTGCTTTGAGGAATATTCGATGTCTGAATACGCTGAATGTTATACAAGGCATTCAGTTTCTCAGTGCTATCGTAAGGCTGATAGTTCTTGTATTCTGTCTCAGCTTGCATACCAAGGTTCTTCGTGTCAACAAGGAAAAGTATTCGTTTGGCTTTAGCAAACTTCAACAGCCGATATGTGTTGGTGATAGCGGTATAAGTCTTTCCAGCACCAGTTGCCATCTGCACCAATGAGCGGGGTTTGTTGTCGCCGAAGGACTTTTCAAGGTTAAGTATAGCCTTTATCTGACAATCACGGAATCCCTCTTCTGGTAATTCGGGAAAATCTTGTAATCGACCACGCAGCGTTTTCTTCCCATTAAATTTGTAGTCCTTTATCCAATAAAGCAGTTGTTCGGGTCTGTGAAAGGAGAATATCTTACGAACTCTGGGCTTGGGGTCAAGTAGGTCTGTGAAATGCGTCAATATGCCTGTAGCCTCATAGATGAAGCGCATATCGGTCTTGGAATAGTTTGCCCACTTCAATCCCGAGTTGACATATTCTTCATTCTGCTCATGTGCCGCAGTCACAAGGTGAACACCCTCGTCATCGGGTTTTGCTTCAATTACACCTACAGGATGGCCTTCAATGAAAAGGGCGTAATCGACCTCCTTATTGTCCTTTGTGAGATGTTCCCGGACTGCGACTCCAAGAGACGCAATAGGGTTGAACTCCTGACGATCCTGGATTACCCAACCAGCATCTTCAAGTTTCTTGTCTATTACCTGTCTTGCCTTTTCTTCTGGTGCCATACTGAAAGCGTTTTATTGTTACACATGGCCTGGTTTCATACTTCCGATAAGAGCATATTATCCCAAGTTAGTGCAAAGGTAGGCATTTTTAGTCAAAATTAAGACAAATGCCTTTCAAAACCGACAATAATTAACTATTATTGCGAATTTGAGCAGCAAAACAAGTACAAAGGATAGAAAATAAAGGCCACAAACTATATGTTTGCAGCCTTTTTGAAGGTATATAGCATCGTTCTTAGGTCTTTGACACTCATTTGGTCGAACATGCTGTATAGCTCTTCTCTTTCTGTTTTCTCGTCAAAGACATCTGTAGCATGTCGTCGTTGCTTTTCATCAAGTCCTATATAGCGTTTCATCACTTTGTAGCTATGATGTCCGCTCACTCTTGAAACCTCTTCTGGAGTCGCACCCAGTGATAGGGCAATAGAAACATAGGTTCTTCTGGCACAGTGAAATGAGATTTTTTCCCATTTCTCAAATGTCTGTTCTATCGTTTCAGATCCTTTCTCACTAGCAATGGTTATATGGCTTGTTAAACCAGCCAGATGACACAATTCTTTCAAGTAGGTATTGGTTTTCTGGTTGGAGATAACGGGAAGTGCCATTCCACCAGGAAAGTTGATATGTTTATATTTCTCCAGAATCTCTCTGGAATACTTGTTCAGTCCTATATGTGTATTGTTTGACGTTTTCTTTGATACGCTTATAAACTCGTCCTCTTTCCAATGAATATGGTCTTTATGGAGCTTTTCAACATCAGAGAAACGAAGTCCAGTTACACAGGCAAAGATGAAAACATCTTTCACCCTTTGGAGATACTGTTTTTGCACGGGTATCTCATAGTCGTAGAGGGTCTTAAATTCGTCCCAGTTTAGGAATATAATCTCTGGGTCAAAGACTTCCCGAAGGCTGCTCTTATACTCAACAGCCTTTTCTTCTACTTTATAACCTTTCTTTTTACACCAACTCAGAATACCATGTATGGTCTTGATATGACGTTTGACCGAAGAGTTCTTGTAATCTCGTTGATCTAATAGGTAGTTCTCAAAAGCAGCAATCTTCTTTTCCGTTATATCTTCAAGAAGGAGATTCTTGTCAAATCCAACGAGCCTATATTTCAGGGTCATGTACTTTTTGTGCGTGCCATGTGACCAATGTTTTGTAGCAAGCCCATCTGCAAGCCACTCATCATATACATCCCAGAAGGTTTTGTTTTCCTCCTTTTTTATTTTCTCCAAATCAATATTTTCTCCCGCCTGACGTTTTCTGGTCATAACGTCAAGGTTGTCGAGATCCATTTTTTTGTAGACTGCTTCTTTAAACTCTTCCTGTGTCGGTATAGCCTGTTTTACTTCAAACGACTTGAACACGTCCGATACACAGTCGAGTAGGTGTGCAATGGCGAAATTGATGTCTGAGGCATAATAGGTTCGTCCTTTATAAATATGTGTGGTGTTACGTTTGACAGTAGATGACTGTTCATTCCATTTATCAATGCTTGCACATACACCACATCGAAGCCCCACCTCGTTCTTCTTAGAGTTCCAACGGACACGACACATGACGGGGCCAACAGCATCAACCTTATTTCTGTCGGCCTTTGGTATCTGGATGAATACCCTTGTGTTGTATTTTATCTCAAACTTTGATTTCATGGCGCGAAGGTATGAAAATTATTTGGAATAAACAAGCGGAAATCCCTTTATTTGAAGGTGTTTCAGAAGTTTAACATACTTCATTTTCAGGAAAAATCAAATCTGTGAAAAATGATTTTTTGTGAGATTTCGTGATGTGTAATTCCCTAAAATGACAATGATTGATGCGTTTTGATGCGAAAGAATGTTAATTGCTGCCCGTAAAAGATGATAGTCTCGAAAAAAAGTTGTAATTTTGCATCGCCCTATCAGAAAACATTGCCCCCTAAAAGGTCGAGCGTTGTTTGAAAGACTGGGGGGAGGTCAAGGGCAAAAACCTCCCCCAAAACGAGATTATTAACGCCATGTAGTGAGGCTTAGGTGAAAATCGGAGTTTTCACAAATGGCTGAATATAAACGAATTGGAATTTTGTGAGGCTTAGAGCAAATGATTGGTCTATTCCCGCCAGCTCCACCCTACCGCGACGCCCCCTCCCAACCTTTCACCGGAAGGCTACGGAGGGGACTTTTAACTTTTCAGTTTTTAGTTTTCAGTTTTTAGTTTTTCAACTTTTCAACTTTTCAACTTTTCAACCTTTCAATCATGTATAGTCTCAATTACAAAGTTACAACCAGCAGCTGCGACAGCAACGGACAGCTGAAGCTCTATTCCGCCCTGCAGATGATGCAGGACTGCTCGGAGATGTGGATCGACAGCGAGCCCGCCGTAAAGCAATATTTTGCCGAGCAAAACATGGCTCAGCTACTCGCCACCCGACAGGTCGACATCATCAGAGTGCCCAGCTACAAGGAGGAGCTCACCGTCGAGACATCGGTCTACGGCATGAAGCCCATGTTCGGGTTTCGCAACACGTTCATCTACGATGCCGAAGGGAAGCCCTGCTACAAGACGTGGAGCATGGGAGCCTTCGTCGACAAGTCCACCGGAAAGCTCAAGCGCGTCGACGACGCCACCATCAACAGCATGACCATAGTCCCGCAGCTCGACATGGACTACCAGGACCGCCGCATCATCCTGCCCCACCCCGACACAGCCAGTCAGGTGAACATCGCCCACGCAGCACCCATCCCCGTGATGCGGGCCGACATAGACTACAACCGCCACGTCAACAACGCCAACTACATCCGCATGGCCATGGAGCTGTTGCCCGACGACTTCGCCATCAGCCGCCTGCGCGTGGAATATCGCATTGCCGCCAAGCTGGGCGACACCCTCATGCCCACCCTGTTCACCAGTCCCGACCGCATCATCGTAGCCCTCGCCGTGAACAACGAGACAAGCGCCATCATCGAGTTTAACCGATAATTATCTTTCCCCGTGCCCGTTGGTCGTTAAAAAAGCTTAACGACCAACGCGAAACATACATCTTTCGTCGTCGGAAATGTTAAACCGCCATCCCCGATTTAACATTTCGCTAAGCCCCCCTTTCGTCCCTTTCACTCCCCTTCAACTCCCCCTTCACTCCCCCTTCACTCCCCAAACATATATGTTTCAGGTTGCGAAAGCTTAGCTTTTGCAACCCAAAAGACCGTCTTTCGCAACCCGAAAGCTTAGCTTTCACCACCCGAAACATATATCTTTCGGAAGTGAAAGTGCATTCCATTTGCATGTAGGGACGCGGCGTGCCGCGTTAAACTTTTGAAAACCAACACTTTACAAAACTCTCTCCAGAATCGCCTGTTTCGCAGTCGGCGGACAACAATGCCACACCCCACATTTCGCGAGCTCCTACCATGTTAAAATTTCACCCGCCCACCCGCAAATTTTAACAATTCCTTGCGCAATTCAAAATTTATCCGTATCTTTGCCATCGCTGATGGAAATTTTCAGTGGAAAAGCCGTCAGTACTTTTGTGGGAAATAATAACAAGCATTTGCTTTTATTCGGAATCACTTCTAGAACCTAGGAAATTCGAAAAGTCCAATCCACAAGAATAAATCAAATGCCTACGCTATGGCGTGGGCGTGATTTATCCGGATTGGTAGGCTTCCTAGGGCCGTAGAGTGTGGATAACCGTTCACGCTTTTATGGTCTTATATAGCCTACCGCCTCCGAAGATAAGCAATACGCCTTAAAACATGTTATAGCGTATGGCAAACAAAAACCTGAACCAAGCTAAGGAAGCCAAGAAAGACGAGTTCTACACGCAGCTCGTCGACATCGAAAATGAGTTGAAACACTATCGTGAGCACTTTCGCGACAAGGTGGTGCTCTGCAACTGCGACGACCCTTACGAAAGCAATTTCTTTAAGTATTTCGCTTTGAACTTCAACGCGCTTGGTTTGCGGAAACTTATCGCAACCTGCTACAACGGCTCGCCTGTACAGGGCAACGAACTGATGATTGACTTCGGCGATTTCACCGAAGAGCCGAAGAAAAAAGCATTCAAGGTGGAAATAACCGAGGTCAACGACTACAACGGCGACGGCGTGGTAAACCTCACCGACGTGCAATATCTGCTGCAAAACGACCGTAACGTGCTCACCATGCTCAAAGAAAACGGAGATTTCCGCAGCCGCGAGTGTATCGAACTGCTAAAAGAAGCCGATATCGTCTGCACCAACCCACCCTTCTCCCTCTTCCGCGAATATGTCGCACAACTGATGAAATATGAAAAGAAGTTCCTGATAATAGGTAATCAAAATGCCCTTAAATATAAAGAAATCTTCCCTTTTATTATACAAAATAAAATATGGTTAGGAAATAAAGCAGGAGACATGGCCTTTAAAGTCCCACCCACCTATGAGGCAAGAGAAACGAGATATTGGCAAGACGAGACAGGACAGAAGTGGCGTAGTTTAGGAAATATTTGTTGGTTTACAAACCTATATCACAAAAAGCGCAAAGAAAAACTTGTACTATGGAAATCTTTTTCTCCCGAAGACTACTCCACATACGATAATTATAATGCTATTGAGGTCGGGAAGGTGGACAACATCCCTTGCGACTATGATGGTATCATGGGTGTTCCTATTACTTTCCTTGACAAATATAATCCAGACCAGTTTGAAATCATTGGTGTGCTCAATCATGGATGTGATAACGAGTATGATTTGGCAAAGCCGATATTAAATGGAAAAGAACTATACACAAGAATTTTAATCAAACGCAAATAACATGAAGATAGAACTAAGAAAAGTCACGGTTCGCGAACTGACTGCGGGCTATGAGGACAACGAGGAAGCTGGCGTAAGGGGATTTGGCGGACGACTCGACATTCGCCCACCCTATCAGCGCGAATTTATCTACGACGAGAAAAAGCGCGATGCCGTCATCACAACCATCAAACGCGGGTTTCCGCTAAACGTGATGTACTGGGCTACGCGCGACGACGACAGCGAGGTGCCCTACGAAGTGATGGACGGACAGCAGCGCACCATATCGGTCTGCCAATATGTGAACGGCGACTTTGCCTACGAATTCCAGTATTTCCACAACCTGACGGCGACCGAGCAAAACCAGATTCTCGACTACGAGCTGTTCGTCTACGTCTGCTCGGGCGACGACAAGGAAAAGCTCGACTGGTTTCAGACCATCAACATTGCGGGCGAGCGTCTCACCCAGCAGGAACTGCGCAACGCGGTTTATGCCGGAAAATTTGTCTCAGATGCCAAACGCTATTTCTCGAAGACAAACTGCGCTGCATGGAACATGGGCAGGCTGCTGATGAACGGCTCGCCCATACGGCAGGACTTTTTGGAGACGGCGCTGAAGTGGATGGCCAACAGCCAGAGCACGCCACAGAGCCGCATGACCATTGAGGGCTACATGGCCAAGCACCAGCACGACCCGAACGCCTCGCAGCTGTGGCAGCACTTCACGGCCATCATCACATGGGTGACAGCCACCTACGACGTGGGCAAGCGCAAGGCCATCATGAAAGGACTCGACTGGGGCTCGCTCTACGACCGCTTCCACGACGTGATTGTTGACAAGGCCGAGCTGGACAAGGTGATCGGGCGGCTGGTCATCGACTCGGAGGTGCAGAACAAGAAGGGCATCTGCTCGTATGTCTTCACCCGCGACGAGCACGACCTCGGCCTGCGTGCCTTCCCCGACGACATTCGACTGGCCGCCTACGAACGGCAGCAGGGCATCTGTGCCATCTGCCACGAACACTTTGAGCTGGAACAGATGGAGGCCGACCACATCACGCCCTGGCGCGACGGCGGACGCACCGTGGCGGAATACTGTCAGATGCTCTGTCGCGACTGCAACCGCAGAAAAGGAGCGAAGTGAGATTTTTCAATTCTCAACTTTCAATTTTCAACTTTCGACTTTCAACTTTCAATTATAATCATTACCTTTGCAGTCGCATTTTTTGCGACTGTTTTTTATTATGGTTAAACAACAATTCAACAAGCGACAGAGCCTGCTGTTCAAGCAGTTCACCAACAAGGGCTATGCGCTCTTCTCGTGTCTGGGACGCGAGGTCATCGTCGGCGTGTTGTCGGTGTCGACACTGGTCTATGCCAAGGCCGACGGCATCAGCACGCAGACCTCGCTGGCACAAGACTCGCTCAGCCGGGAGGAGCGAAAGCTCGACGAGGTGATTGTGACAGGCTCGCGCACGCCGCTGACGCAATTGCAGTCGGCGGCCATCGTTCGTGTCATCACGCGCGACGAGATTGATCGTGCGGCGGTGACGAGTATCAACGACGTTTTGAAAGTAGCCACGGGCGTGGATGTCCGTCAGCGCGGTGGCTTTGGTGTACAGACGGACATCTCCATCGGCGGCGGCACGTTCGACCAGATCACACTTTTGTTGAACGGTACGAACATCGCCAACCCGCAGACAGGCCACAACGCGGCCGACTTCCCCGTTTCGCTGAACGACATCGAGCGCATCGAGATTCTCGAAGGCGCTGCAAGTCGTGTGCTCGGTACGTCGGCCTTCAGCGGTGCCATCAACATTGTGACGCGCAATGCCGACGGACAAAAACCGACGGCATGGGTGGAACTCAAGGGCGGGTCGTTCGGCACGATAGGAGCTGAAGCCGGCGGCAACATCGGTGCCGGACCGACTACCCACATGGCCAGCGGAGGCTACTCGCGGTCGGATGGCGGCACACCGCACAGCGACTTTGAGAAAAGCCGCATGTACTACCGCGGCCGACTCGCCGGCAGCACAGCCAATCTGGACTGGCAGCTGGGAGCAAGCCGACAGAGCTACGGCGCGAACACGTTTTATTCTGCAAAATTCGACAACCAATATGAGCGCACGAGTCATATCGTGGCATCGGTCGGCAGCGATGTTCACGGGCTGCTGCCTGGGCTGAGCATCCGTCCGACGCTCTACTACAATCGTTTCAACGACCACTACCAGCTGATGCGCGGCAAGGGCGGTGCAGAGAACGGCGAAAACTACCACCTGCTGAACATCTACGGCGTAGGCACCGACATCGCGTACCGATGGGCAGGCGGCACAACCACGGCAGGCTTCGACCTGCGCCACGAGCACATCCTGAGCACGGCCTACGGCAACAAACTGGAGGAGGACCAACTGAAAAACATTCACGGCAGCGATCGACAATACAACCGCGAGGCCAGCCGCACAAACAACAGCATCTTTGCCGAGCACAGCATCGTGGCAGGTGGACTGACCGTCTCGGCAGGTGTGCTGGCCAACCGCAACACGGGGCTCGACAGCCGCTGGCGCCTATACCCGGGCATCGACGTCAGCTTACGACCCGACAGTCATTGGAAGTTGTTTGCCTCGTGGAACATGGCATTGCGCATGCCTACCTATACCGACCTTTACTCACAGAATGCTGTTCAGCAGGGCGACCCCAACCTGAAGCCCGAGCGTAACAACATGCTGAAGGCGGGAACGCGATTTCGGACAAAGGGCGTAGAAATCACCGCCACGACGTTCTATAGTCACGGTCGCGACATGATAGACTGGGTCTATGAGACGGAGGAGAGCTCGCGCTACCATGCACTGAACATCGGAAAACTGAACAATATGGGCTTCTCGGTCGATGTGAACGGCTCGATACCGTTAAGGCCGACCTTCTCGGGAAGGAGTATGGGGGCGGTCAGCTACCGGCTGGGCTATGCCTTCATCCACCAGCACCACGAGACCGACGCGCAGATTTTTAAGTCGCTCTACGCTATGGAATACCTGCGCCACAAGGTGGTGGCCGAGGTGGAACACCCCATTTGGTCGAGGCTGTCGGCGTCGTGGGGACTGCGTTGGCAACAGCGCATGAACGGCTATCATCCCTATACAAAAATAGATGCGAAGCTCTTGTGGAGAGCTCCGCACTATAAAATCTACGTTCAGGCCGACAATCTCACCGCCCATCGCTACTACGACCTGGGTGGTGTGCTGCAGCCCGGACTATGGCTGATGGGCGGAACGGTAATCAATCTGTAAACGCCGCAGCCTCCTCCAACTCCCCATTGGGGAGGAATCTTGCAGCGGATGAACACGGAAGGACACGGATTCACCTCAGGATATTGTTATCAAATATAAATCCGTGTCCTTCCGTGTTCATCCGCTGCCATCCTTTCAACTCAGCACACCGTGTCCTTCCGTGTTCATCCGCTGCTTAATTTCTCCCCTCCCTGTGAGGGGAGGCAGCAGGGAGGACTCGAGGCTACTCTTCGTGTTCGATGAACTTGCGCTGAATGGTGCCGAGGGCTCCAAGCCCGAACAGCACCAGCAACGTGCAGACCGTTGAAATGAGATAGAGGCCGCCGCCACAGGCCAGGCCGATGGCTGCCGTCACCCACAAACCGGCTGCTGTGGTCAGGCCACGAACGGCATGTTTCTGGAAAATAATTGTTCCGGCACCAATGAAACCGATGCCCGACACTACTTGTGCGGCAATGCGCGACACATCGAGCCTTGCATTTTCCGACATGGAAAGCACGCCCTCGAAACCGTATTGCGAAACTATCATGAAAAGCGCACTGCCCAATGCTACGAGGAAATGGGTGCGAAGGCCCGCCTCCTTGGCCCTATAGGCCCGTTCAAGTCCTATCAGACTGCCCAGCAATGCAGCTACCAGCAGTCGCAAAAGAAGGTCTAAAGTAAGATTCATATCTGTCATAATGCGAAAAGGTGAAAAAGTAAAAAATGAAAACTGATTAACGCGGCACGCCGCGTCCCTACAAAACTAAAAACCCGTTATCGTTTCAACCGGAACGAATTTTCGATGCTGTTCAGTTCGTCGTTGAAGCTCTTGTCGGTCTTCATGCGGGCCTCCACCTGCGAACAGCTGTGGATGACGGTGGAATGGTCGCGACCGCCAACCAGCTTGCCGATGCGCGATGCGGGCATGTTGGTGAGCTTCTGTGCCAGGTACATCGACACCTGACGAGGCACGACAAGCTCACGCTTACGACTACGACTGTTCATGGCCGTCGGCGAAACATTGTAATGATGGCAGACGGTTTCAACAATCTCGTCAACGGTAAGCGGTTCGTCGTCGACCTTCACGGCTCGCTTGATAACTCGCTCGGCCAAGCGCAAATCGATGTTACAGTTGTAAACCACGCTGTATGCCATCAGCGAGTTGACCACGCCCTCAAGGTCGCGCACGCTGCCGTTGGCGGTCTGAGCGATGAACTGCACCACGTCGTCTGGAATGGAGAGACCGTCGTGACGGATTTTGTTATTAAGGATGTCGATGCAAAGCTGCGTATTGGGTTTTTCCAGTTCTGCGATGAGTCCGCAAGCGAAACGACTGAGCAGGCGGTCGCTCATGCCCTGCAAATCTACAGGGGGGCGGTCACTGGCAAGGATAATGCGCTTGCCGTTGCGGAAGAGATGATTGAAAATGTGGAAGAAGGTGTTTTGCGTCTTGGGTGCCGTCATCCACTCCTGAACATCGTCGACGATGAGCACGTCGATGGTCTGATAGAAATTGATGAAATCGTTGACAACGTTTTTCAACGAAGCGTTGGAAAACTGCACTTGGAAAAGACGCGCCGACACGTAGAGGACACGTTTCTTCGGATAGAGCTGCTTGGTGCGCAGTCCGATGGCATTGATGAGGTGGGTCTTGCCACAGCCCGACGGTCCGTAGATGAACATGGGGTTGAACTGAGCCGTATCGGGATGCTCGGCAATCGACAAGCCTACGGCACGCGGCAACTTGTTGCTGTCACCTTCAATGAAATTGTTGAAGTTCTGATGGGGTTTCAGTTGAGAGTCGATTTCGGTTGAAGCCTCAACTTTTGTCTGCGGCTGGTTGGCTGCCGAACGCGGACGGGCATTATCGAAACCCTCCTCGTGCTCGTTACCTTCAACGACCGATGTGCCCTTACGGCTTTTGTCCTCTACTACCTTGATGCGATAGCTCAGGCGAACATTATCATCGAAACAACGGCGAAGGACTTTACGAAGCAAGTCAACATAGTTCTCCTCCAAGTACTCATAGACAAACGGGCTCGGTACTTGAATGAGCACTGTCTTCTCCTGCTCTTTGTAGGCTTCGAAGACAATGGGCTCGAACCATGTTTTAAACTGTTGCTCAGAGACGTTGTCGCGGATGAGCGCAAGGCACTTGTCCCAACGAGCATTAGGACTTACTTCCATTTATTATTTATAATGTCTTTACTTTGTGTTTCGACAGATTGTCTAAAAATATGTCGGGTGTTGTTTTCGACTGCAAATTTATCAAATTTTTTCCAATCTCACAAATCCTATTTATTAACTTTTTTTGCCTGACAATTCGTAAAATGCGCTGTTTCCGCACTTTAGCTTATTGTCTGAAACAAATTAAGCCTATGGCATTTTACTATTTAAACATTACTGATTATCAACATCTTACAACCATTTCGCCTATCCTCATGGCATCAAGTGAAACATCGGCCACGTTTGCAGAAAATCGTTTACTGAAAAAAGGGTTTCAGCATGAAAGCGGGAATGTGAAACATTAGGCGTTTTTATTTAGACTAATTTTATATAAGCAATTACTTGTCTTTTTTTCCGAAGACAGAAAAATGCACATAGCGTTTGGGGTGTTCTCTGAGATTTACCACCAGCGAGTCGGCATTGCGAATCGTAGTGTTCAGGCTGTTTACTGTTGCATTCAGATTGTTGTAGAGCGTGGCGTCGTTCATCAGTAGTCCGAGTGAGCCTTCGCCCGAATTGAGTTTGTCGGTGAGCGCCTGCACGTTGGCCAGCGTGTTGTCAACCTGCTGCATGGTCTTGGCCACATCGACAGCGTTCAGCTGGGAGTTCAGCTTTGCCGTCAGCGTACGGGCATTGTCGAGCGTTCCTGACGCATTCTGCAGCAGTCCGGGCATCGATTTGTTCAGCCCGGCCATCATGCTGTTCAGCTCGTCCGATGCCGTGATGAGCCGCGACGACACGTTCTGCACATTATGCAGCGACTGCACGATGCTGGGGTCGGCCAGTATGGTGTTCAGGCTTCCCATGATAGAGTCGAGTTTCGGCAGCATCTTTTCTATGGCGGGCACCATGGCAGCCAGCTTGCCCGTCGTTCCGCGGTCAATCATTCCCTTGAAGGTACCGCCGGGGGCTATGGTTGCCGGGCTGTCGCCCATCATCAGGTTCATTTGCACGTTGCCCATCAGGTCGCTCTCAATCTCGGCGACCGTTCCTTCGGGCACGCGCATCTTCTTGCTCAGTCCGACCTCGACACGAATGGCATCTTTCTTGTTGAAGTCGAAATTGATGTTTTTCACTGCGCCCACCAGATAGCCGTTGGCATAGATGGGCGTGGAATTGTTGAGTCCTGAAACGTTGTCAAACTCGACATAGTATGAGTTTTCGGATGAGAACAGGCTTATCCCCTTCAGAAAATTCAGGCCGAAATAGCACACGACAAGTGCCAATGCGGCGACCAGTGCAATTTTTATCTCTTTTGTCATCAGTTATCCTATCGCTATTATTTTCCTTTGTTATGTAAAAATTCACGGATGGCCTCGTTCACATCCATTTTCTTTCCGTTCTTGAACGCAATGATGAAGGCCTCGGGAAACTTGTCGAGAATCTGCTTGCGCAAGCGCGATATCTCGTTGTAGTTGACCGATTCTCCATAGGTGTACTTCGTCATGCTACCCTCCTCGAAACTGCCGAAACCGGTCATGCCCTTGAAGTGCGCATCGTCGGGTCTGAGCTTTCGACTGCTGGCCAGCACCTGAATCTTAAAGACGGGCTGACCCTGCTTTGCCGCACTTGCTGCTGCGGGAGCCGATGCCTTTTGCGGTGTCGTTGCAGGCTTGGTCGTGGTGGCTGCAGAGGTCTTGGCAGGTGCAGAGGTCTTGGCAGGAGTAGTCGTCTTGACCGGAGCAGGTACGGGCTCAACTGCGCGGGGTTCCTCCTTCCGCGGTTGCTGGGCGACGGGCTGCGGATCTGGTTTCGGTTCCGGTTTAGCCTCCAACTTCGGCACATCCACCTTGTAAGACTGCGGCAGATTGCTGTAATACTTATTCTTATATTCCACAAACGCGTTGTAGATGCCGCGTGCATAGAGGTCGGGAGCTTCCTTCGAGTTGAGGAAAGCCTCTTCGTCTGGTGTAGATATGAATCCAAGTTCAAGCAGACATGCAGGCATCGATGTCTGTCGCAGCACAGCCAGATTGTCTTGGTGTGAACCCATGTTGTTGCGCCCTGTAGCCTGACACACGGTCCTCATGAGCATCTTCGCAAAATCCACGCTTCGCTCACGATTATTATCTTGAATGAACTCAAACATGATATTGCTCTCAGGAGAATTGGCATCAAAGCCTTGATAAGTCTGTTTGTAATCTTTTTCCAAGAAAATAACCGAATTCTCGCGCTTTGCCACTTCCAGATTCTGTTGTATGCCCACCGTGTTTCCGTTGCGAATGCTTCGACCGAGAGTATAGGTTTGAAAGCCTCGCACCAGCTTCCCGCCGTCAATGGAGTTGATATGGATAGAGACAAACAGGTCGGCTTTGTTTCGATTGGCCAACTCGGCACGCTCCTTCAAGGTCAAGTAGACATCGGTCTTGCGCGTATAGATGACCTTCACGTCGGGACAGTTGCGCTCCACCATCTGACCAAAAGCCAGGGCCATGCGCAGTGTGAGGTTCTTCTCATACGACGTAGCCCCGGGAGCACCGGTGTCGTGCCCGCCGTGGCCGGCATCAATCACCAGCGTAAATTTCTTGTCAGCCGCACTTGCTACGGCGACCGTCAAGACCAAAAGCAATATGCCGAAAACCCTTTTCATTTACGATTTACTATTTATTTTTCACCTTTTCACCTTTTTACTTTTTCACCTTTTCCTTCATCACTACCGAGACGCCGGCGCCCTTGCAGTCGGCTCCCATAGGCGGATTCTGTTTTACGACCTCAATCTCCACCCGTGTGATGCCGGGGAAAGTCTCAAGCAACCGGTTGCCTATCCTCCCTGCCACATGCTCGACGAGATTTGAAGGCTGCGCCATTTCCCGGGCCACAACCTCATAGACGGCAGCATAGTTGAGCGTGTCTTCCACGCGGTCGGACACGATGGCAGCCGACACATCGTAGCCGATGCGCAGCGACACCTCATAGTCGCCACCCGTAAGCCGTTCCTGCGGCAGCACCCCATGACGGGCATGAAACCGCATACGCTCTAAGATTATGCTACTCTCCATCTTCATTCCTCGTCGGGGTCGTTGGTATATTTCTTCAGCGCACGCACCACACCAATCTTCCACGTGTTGATGCTCTCGTCGCGCAGGTCGAGCGACCCCACCAGCTTCACCACATGTTCGATGGGCATGCCATAGCGCAGCACTCCGGAAATCAGCTTGGCATAGTTCCAATACTCCGGGTTGAACTTTTCCGACAACCCCTCAACGGTGGTCTTGTAGCCGCGCTTGTTCTCAAACTGGAAGTCGTAGCGCTTCGTACCGTCGTCGCTCACCTGCTTGATAATCTTGCCTTTCGTCACCGTCTTGGGCAGCACAATGCCCTCGTCGTCGTCTTGCAAACCCGTGAAAATCTCGTAAGGTCTGCCGTCGAGCAAGCCCACGAAGGCCACCCACTTCTCCTTGTTGTTCTGAAAGCGCACCACGTCGCACTCCAGCTCTTTCGGTCTCACCTCGACCACTCCAAGGCGCTGGTCTTCGCCCTGTAATGCGTCAGCAACATTCGTCTTCAGATTTTCCATAATCCTATTAAAACTTTTGGCAAAGTTAATGAAAAATCCTTATACCTGGCACGTTTTGCAGCAAAAATATTTAAAAATGCACCATATTTCGGGAAAATTCATTAACTTTGCCCGCATCACCCCATTCAGTTCATAGTGTAGAGTGTAGAGTGTAGAGTTGGCTGGCGCATCGCAGTAATTACTCACTACTCATTACTCATTTCATCATTTCAACATTTCATCATTTCAACATTTCAATGAATCACATCCACACCCGCCGCACCATCAGGCAATACGCTCCGCGCGACGTCGACGACCAGCTGCTCCTCCGCCTGCTCGCCGATGCCGAGCGCACCCAGACCATGGGAAACCTGCAACTCTACAGTGTCGTCGTCACCCGCGACACCGACAAGAAAGCCCAGCTGGCACCTGCCCATTTCAACCAGCCCATGGTCACCCAGGCACCCGTCGTGCTCACCTTCTGCGCCGACTTCCGCCGCACCACCCGCTGGGCCGAAGAGCGGCAGGCCGACCCCGGCTACGACAACCCCCTGTCGTTCCTCAACGCAGCCACCGATGCCCTGCTCTACTGTCAGACCTTCTGCAACCTTGCCGAAGCCGAAGGGCTCGGCCTGTGCTATCTCGGGACAACCGTCTACATGCCCGAAGCCATCATCGACATCCTCGCACTGCCCCGGCTCGTCTTCCCCGTCGCCACCATCACCCTCGGCTGGCCCGACGAGCAGCCGCCGCTCACCGACCGCCTGCCCGTGGAAGCCATCGTCCACCGCGAGACCTACGACGACTACACCGCCGAGCGCATCGACCGCTTCTACAACGAGAAAGAAAACCTGCCCGAGAACCGCCACTTCGTTGAAATCAACCACAAGCAGACGCTCGCCCAGGTGTTCACCGACTGCCGCTACACCCGCCGCGACAACGAAGCTCTCTCCGAAACACTCCTCAAAGCCCTCCGCCGACAGGGGTTCTGCAGATAAAAGACAAACTTCTACAAAGTAATATAATATATATTACCAAGTAAAAGTATATATATTACTGAGTAAAATAATATATATTACCGAGTAATATAATATATATTACTTTGTAAAACATAAACTATTATATTGTAGAACCTAAGTTTTGGTATCGAAAAAGCAAAGAAAATCCCCAAAGGCATTGTCCGACCTTTGGGGATTCGTTCTTTTTTATGTTCTGTCAGGCTGCTGTGTTACAAACCGATTCTATACCCCTCGGTGAAGAGTGTCTTTTTGCACTAACGATTGAACTATTTCACCAAAAGGATATTTGTATTCCACAAAATCCGATTTATCTGTTTATATTAATCCGCATTGAAGATAATATGCATATAGTTCCCATTCTCATAGCCGAAGCGCTGTATGAGAGTGGACCCATCGTAGATAGCTTCCAGTTGCAGGGCGATGCCGTTTTCGGCAAGTGAGCGGAACGCTTTTGGTTGTTGCAGTTCGTCCTTCGTAAACGTGTAATACTGGCTGTTGTTGTTAAACTCCAAGCGGATGTGGTGGTCGGCACCGTCGTAGTCCAAGTTCAGCAGCATGACATTGGGGATGAAAGCCCATTTGATGTGAGAATAGTCCGTATCGTAGTCGAATCCATAGCGGGCAGTAATGGCTTGCGGGGAAGTCTCGGCAAGTGCACGGCTCAGCCCTTCGTCCGCATCTACGACCTTTGAAATCAGCGAAACGGGAAAGTCTTGGAAGAACACATGCTGCATCTTGTAGTCGGACACATCGATCTGCACGTTGCCGAATATTGCTTCATGGGCTTTTGTTATTATGTGTTGCCCCTTCTCGTTTGTCATATCCGTGCAATCCTTGTCCTTATAGATAATGATATACTCACCAGAATATTCGCCCGAAATGTTCTGCCCATACGTTTCCTTTTGTTCGTTCGTCAGCCGCCTCACTATATCGTCATCACTGTTACAAGAAGCAAGGGAGAGAGCAGCAAGCATTGCAAAGGCGAGTTTCCAAATTATCATTGTATTCATTTTTTTCTATTTTTCTGTTGTTAATGTTTCTACTAATTTCTACTAATATAAACGCTGTGAAGCGCGAAATCCTGCTCTCGCTGGTTGTAAGCCTCCCACCCCCCTAGTTTAGGAGGCTGACTGGGCAGCGGTGTTACAAACCGATTCTGTAGCCTACGGTGAAGAGGAAGGTGGAGTTGCGGCCGTCGCCGTATGACGATTTGAAGGTCTTGGTGAGCGGAATGTTGTAGCGGGCGGCAAGCACGACGTTCTGGAACTCGTAGCTCACGCCGACGGGGACGGAGAGATTGAAGCTGTTGCAGATGTGCTTCACGTCGTACTCCTCGTCGTGCGGCGGCGAATAGGTGGGGTGCCCGTCTTCGTCGACGGTGATTGTCGACGTCTCGTAGCTCCCATCGGCATTGGTCAGGAAGGCAGGCTGGAGGCCGACGCTGAACGCCAGACCCTGCGCCACATAGGCATGGGCCATCAGGGGCACGGCCAGATAGCCGAGGGTCAGCTTATGGCTGCCCAGGGCTTCGGTGGGCTGACCGCCATCGGTGAAGGTGATGTCGTCGAAGCGTTCGCCCTCCTGCTGATAGTAGAGGCCGAGCGAGCAGGCCAGCAGATGGTTGACCTGATACTGCACATCAACACCGGTCACGAAGCCGGGTTTATATTTCGAGTTGACTACTGTGTCCAGTCCCTTTCCGTTTAGCGAAACCAGGAAGTTGTCATTCGACACTTTCGAAAGCGTCAGGCCGACCTTGGGTATAATCGACCACTGCCCGGCCTGTTGCTGGGCACACGCCGGCATAATCATTGCCGACAAAAAGATGAGAATTGTGACTTTTTTCATTTTTCTGTTTTTTGATTTTTAACTTTTCATAAATCGTGCAGGATTCAAATTAATAACGCAACAACTTTAGAATTATTTTATTATTTCCATATTTATGTTTTATAAACTCGACTGGTGTTTTGTAATGCAGTCTTTTTCTGGGTCTGTTGTTGATTCTTTTCTGTACCATATAGATGTCTTTATCTGTTATGTTTGCGAAATCTGTCCCTTTAAGGAAGTATTGTCTGACCAATCCGTTTGTATTTTCGTTGGCACCTCTTTCCCATGAGTGGTATGGCCTTGCAAAGAAGATTTTCATTTTCAGAGCCTTTGCAATGCGTTGGTGCTTAGAGAACTCCGTACCATTATCCGCGGTCATCGTATGCAGTTCCTTTCTTATCGGCTTTAGTGCGGCGATGGCTGCGGCGGCCAATGGCTCTGCCTCCTTTGAGGGAAGTTTTCGCATGATCAGGAAGCCTGACTCCCTGTCATTGATTGTCATGATGACGTTCCGTCGGTTTTTCCCCACAATGGTGTCAATCTCCAAATCCCCGAACCTGCCTTTCTCATCGACGACTGCCGGCCTTTGTTCTATCCCGACACGTCCAGGTATTCCCCTGCTCTTATAGGATGAGCCGCGCTTGTTATAGCGTCTGCCCCTATGGCGCAGATACTTATACAGAGGCTTTCCCCATTTGTGTTTCTCCTCCCACACATACCTGTAGATGGTCTCATGCGAGATGGGCGACAATCCCAGCGCACGCCGTCTTCCGGATATCTGTTCGGGAGACCACTGCTCCTGCATGATCTTCCGGTCAACGTAAACCTTCATCTCGTCAGTCAGGTCAGTATAGTGCTTTCTTGCGCTCATCCTCTTATCTGACATCTGTTGAGCTTTTTCCGCATTATACTGGCCATGTGGGGCTTTGTTACGCTTTATCTCCCTGCCAATGGTGCTGCGGTGCACACCAAGAGCCCTGGCTATATCAATTAGACGTTCTTTATTTTGCAGCCTGAAAAATATTTCGTACCTTTGCTGCATAGTTAGATGCTTTGCCATATTTGCAACTTATGTGGGAGTTCGTCTGCAAAGGTAAGCATTTAATGTCGGGGATGAAAGAACATATGGTTCTTTTGTCCCTTTTTGGTTAGCCTTGCATACTTACTCATGTACCACTGTTGTTGCATTATCAATTTGAATTCAAGCGTTCACGCTCAGAAGACTTCACGCGGCACGCCGCGTCCCTACATGCTAATGGAGGCTTATCACTTTTCACTTCTGCGGCGTGATGGCGAAGTGCAGCTGATAGTCGTGTCCCCCTTTGATGAGATAGTCGGGCAGCTGGCGCGGTCCGCAAGAGCCGTTGCCGAGCCCGCGCATGGCGGCGTCGAGGCTGAGCACCACCTCGGCACGACGCATATGGTCGAGCTCGTGGTCGTACTTGGCTTCCCACGCTTCGCGGTCGGTGTAGTGCTGGGCGGAGAAGGCGAACCCGTCGCCACTGAGGTCCTCAATGCGCAGGCCGCGTCCCTGGCTGTCGGTCAGGCTGAGCCAGCGCGTGTCGCAACGCTCGCCCATCGACTGGGTGCGGACATAATGCTCGCGCATGTCGCTGACCGTGGTCGTGTAGCGGCCAACGAAGGCGCAGTCTTGTCGGTCGGGGTAGTTCTCCATGGGTCCGCGTCCGTACCACTCGACGTGCTCAAGCTCGGGCGAGAGCAGGACCTGCAGTCCGATGCGCGGCAGCGAGTAGTCTTCGTCGGGGCTGAACCGGGCCTGGACCTCTATTTCGCCGTCGCCGCAAATGTCGTAGGTCACCTGATAGGGGATGACGGTGCCGGCGACCGTTGTCTCAAACTCGACGCCGACGCCGACGATCTGCCCGCCCGCGTTCTCGTTGTCGACGTCGCAGACAAACTGTCTGACGACGGTCTCGGCGGGCTGCCAGGCCACGATGTCGTTGCTGATGCTGCGATACCAGTTGAACTGCAGTCCCTGATGGGCATGTATCATCTCGCGGCCGTTATATTTCAGACTGGTCATGAGGCCGGTCTTCTTGTTAAACGTGACTTGGACGTTGCTGTTCTGTATGCGCAGCTGATGGTCGCTCTCGTCGAAAATGTTGAAGTCGGGTGTCCGCTCGGGCTGTTTCAGCACGACGTCATCTGTCTGCGGCAACCGGTCGAGGGCAAATTGCTGACGGGCCACGACATGACCGGCATCGGCCCAGATCTCAGAGTCTTTCAGCGACAGTTCCACGTTGAGGAATCGCTCGCTGCCGGCAACACCTTTCTGCGCGGCGGGCAGGGGGAGCTCAATCTTTTGCCAGGGCTGGCAGTCGGGCAGCGCCATTTCGCCTTTCTCGGTCACGGTGCCGTCGCACAGCAGTTCGTAGCGCAGCACGAACTGATTGAGGTTGTAGGTGGTGTAGCGGTTTTCGAGTTCTAACGTTCCGGCTTCGCCGCGACGTATCTTGACATACTGGTAGATTTGCTTCACCTGCTGCAGCTTGGGCGTGACGCGACGGTCGGGTGTGACGATGCCGTTGCAGCAGAAGTCGTTGTCGTTGGGTTGGTCGCCAAACGAACCGCCGAAATAGTAATGCCCG
>CACYRB010000045.1:0-12282 GCA_902776685.1 uncultured Prevotellaceae bacterium | reverse complement strand
TGCCCGGGTTCGCCGGGTTTCTCGATGCCCTGGTCAACCCAATCCCAGATGCAGGCTCCTATCATGCGCTCCGACTGGTTCTCGATGTAGTCCCAATATTCGCGCAGGTTTCCGATGGCGTTGCCCATGGCATGGGCATACTCGCAAAGGAAGAACGGCTTGTTATTCCCGTTGCGGTCGTCGCGGCGCATGTTCTCGATTGACGGATACATGCGCGAGTCCATGTCGGCCACTTCGTTCTGGCCTTCATAGTGGATGAGCCTGCCGCCGCCGAACTGGTGCAGATAGTCGTATTCGGCCTTGATGTTGCAGCCTCCGCCCGACTCGTTGCCCAGACTCCAGAAGATGACCGAGGGGTGGTTGATGTCGCGCCACATCATGCGCTTGGCACGGTCGACATAGGCGCCTTCCCACGAGGGGTTGTTGGAGAGCGAGTGGTTGCCGTGACATTCTTGGTCGGCCTCGTCCATCACGTAGAGGCCGTAGTAGTCGTAGAGGGCATACATCTTCGGGTCGTTAGGATAGTGGGAGGTGCGCACGGTGTTGATGTTGTGGCGCTTCATGAGCAGGATGTCCTCTATCATCGACTCCACAGGGATGGCCTTTCCGTAGACGGGATGGGTGTCGTGGCGGTCGACGCCCTTGAAATAGGTGAGCTGGCCGTTGACGTAGACCTTGTTGCCGATGGTCTCTATCTTGCGGAAGCCATGTCGCTGGAAGGTACATTCCATCGGTCGGCCTGCCTCGTCGAATATCTCTACGACGACGGTGTAGAGGTAAGGACTCTCGGCACTCCACAACTGCGGATTGCTGATATTGAAGTTTGGCCCGAAGCCTGCCCCACCCGACCACCGGTCTTTGTGAGGAACAATCTTCCCGAGCTCGAGCGTCTTCGTGGCAACGGTCTTCCCGTCGGCATCGAGGATGCTGGTCTTACAGGTCCAGCCTGTCTGTGCCTTGCCGCTGTTGTTGAGCATGGTGACGCTGACGTTACAGCTGACATCGGTGAGCGAACGGAAATTGTCGTTGATGAGCACATTGGTGATATGGAACTTGGGCATGGCTACCAGATAGACATCGCGATGGATTCCGCTCAGCCGGAACATGTCTTGGTCTTCGAGATAGCTGCCGTCGCACCAGCGATACACCTCAACGGCTACCGTGTTGCGACCTTTCTTCACATAGGGCGTGACGTCGAACTCGGCATCGTTGTTCGAGCCCTGGCTGTAACCCACGCGCTTGCCGTTCACCCATACGTAGAAGGCTGAATAGACGCCATCGAAATGCAGATGCACCTCCTTGTCGGTCCAGTCGTCGGGCAACACGAAGTCGCGACGATACGACCCGACCGGATTTTCCTCCTTCATGGCGGTGTAGCCGAACTGCGGTTGGATGAACGGCGGATTGTTCAGATAAGGATAGGTGATGTTGGTATAGATGGGTGTGCCGTAGCCTTTCATCTCCCAGTTCGACGGCACGTCAATCTCGTTCCATGCCGACACGTCGTAGGCGGGTTTATAAAAATCCTTCGGCCGTTTGTCAGGTGCCGGCACCCAATGGAACTTCCACTTGCCGTTGAGCAGCATGTGACGACTCGACCGCGTGCGCTCCCATGGTTTTTCCCATGCAGGGTCGGCCATCATGTCGGCCGATGCAGCAAAAGGAATATAGGTTGGATGGCCGTCGAGTTTGTTGATGCCGAACACACGTTCGTTCTCCCAGTCGTTTTTGCTCTCGGTGCGTCGTTCGATGATGTTCAGCTTCACATCCGACGGCTTGAGCACCCATTGCTGGCTTTCCACGTTTTTGTCGGGATGAAGCTGCCACACAGGGTCGCCAAACTGAGCCGCATCTCTCAGACCCAGCGCCATGTTGCTCGACACGCAAGTCAAGGTGTAGCGACCGTTGGGCAGTCGCGCCACGCGCCACTGCTGGTTGCGGTTTCCGGTGTTGGCCTCCCATTGGATGACCGCCTGCAACCTGCTGTTGCCCCCATTGTCGAGTGCCTTTGTCGAGGCACCATTCAGCAGTTGGTAGATGCCGTCGGCCACCTTCACGAATTTCCACACCTGACTGGCCTTGCCTTCCGAACGGGAACTCAGAAAGATGGTGGCCTCGTTGCCCATTGCTCCACCATTGTCGAGCAAGAGACCCGAAGGAGTCTGCACCTCGTAGGCACGCTTCTCGTCGATGGCGAGGGAAGACTTGTTTCCTTGAGCCAAACAAGCCAGGGCAGCCAACTGGCAACCCACGGTCAATAGGATTTTTAGTCTGTTCATATTGGTTTTTCTTATGTATCTTTGCCAGAACTTATTTCTTGGTCTTCACTACTATCACGCCTGCCCTGGCTCGTTCGCCATATTTGACTACTGTGGCAGAGTCGTCTTTCAGCACGTTGAAGGATTCAGCCTGGTTCGGGTCTATCTTATTCAGATGCTCTTGATCCGACTCCTCGCCATCAATCAGGATGAGCGGGCTGCGCTGTTGATAGACCATGTTCGGCCCGCCGTAGAGCACGCGCATGCGCCCCCTGTCTTCCTTCGGCGACTTGCCGGTGGCACATGAGACCAGTCCCAGTACTGCCAATCCCGCCGCAAGCAGTGACGAGAACAGCCGATTCATTCTTTTCTTCATCATAGCAGTGTTCTCCATTTTTTGTATAACTTTTATTTTTGATAACGCGGCACGCCGCGTCCCTACATACATCAGGAGTTAAGGAGTTAGGATGATACTTCAACCTTCCAATCTCTCATCCCTCATTCTTCATCCCTATTAAATTCTATTCCTTGTTGGCGCGTTTGCGCTCGTTGTGGTCGAGGATAATCTTGCGCATGCGCATCGACTTGGGCGTGACCTCAACATATTCGTCGGCCTTGATGTATTCGAGACACTCCTCGAGGCTCATCTGAACCTTCGGCACGATGCGGGCCTTCTCGTCGCTGCCCGATGCGCGGACATTGGTGAGCTGCTTAGCCTTGCACACATTGACCACAAGGTCTTTCTCGTGCACATGCTCGCCAACCACCTGACCGAAGTAGACCTCTTCACCTGGGTCGATGAAGAACTTGCCACGGTCTTGCAGCTTGTCGATGGAATAGGCGTAGGCGTTGCCGGTCTCCAGGGCTATCATCGACCCGTTGACGCGGCGCTCGATGTCGCCCTTGTAGGGTTGGTACTCCTTGAAGCGGTGGGCCATGATGGCTTCGCCCTGCGAAGCTGTGAGCACATTGGTGCGCAGTCCGATGATGCCGCGCGAGGGAATGTCGAACTCAATATTCGTGCGTTCTCCCTGCGACTCCATCGATGTGAGCTCACCCTTGCGACGCGTCACCATGTCGATCATCTTCGAGGCAAACTCCTCGGGCACATTGATGGTGAGTTCCTCGACGGGTTCGCAGCGCTTGCCGTCAATCTCCTTATAGATGACCTGCGGCTGACCGACCTGCAGCTCGTAGCCTTCGCGGCGCATCGTCTCGATGAGTACCGAGAGGTGGAGCACGCCGCGGCCCGAGACAATCCACTTGTCGGTAGAGTCTTCAAAAGGAGCCACGCGCAGGGCAAGGTTCTTTTCGAGTTCCTTGGCCAGACGGTCGCTGATGTGTCGCGACGTGACATATTTTCCTTCCTTTCCGAAGAAAGGCGAGTCGTTGATGGTGAAGAGCATCGACATGGTAGGCTCGTCGATGGCAATGGGTGGCAGCGGGTCGGGATTCTCGGCATCGCTGATGGTGTCGCCAATCTCGAAACGCTCCAGACCAATCACCGCACAGATGTCGCCTGAGCCGACGCTGTCGGTCTTCACGTGCCCCATACCCTCAAACGTGTGGAGCTCTTTGATGCGCGTCTTTTCAATGGTACCGTCGCGATGGCAGATGCTGACGGGCTGACCGTCGGCCAGCGTACCGCGATGCACGCGTCCCACGGCGATACGACCCAGGTAGTTCGAGTAGTCGAGACTGGTGATGAGCATCTGCGTGTCGCCCTCAATCTGATGCGGAGCAGGAATCACCTCGACAATCTTGTCGAGCAGATACTCAATATTATCGGTCGGCTTGGCATAGTCCTCGCCCATCCAGCCCTGCTTGGCCGAGCCGTAGACCACAGGAAAGTCGAGCTGGTCCTCGGTGGCTCCGAGCGAGAACATCAGGTCGAACACCATCTCGTAAACCTCCTCGGGCCGACAGTTAGGCTTATCAACCTTGTTCACCACGACGATGGGCTTCAGCCCAATCTGCAAAGCCTTTTGCAGCACGAAGCGCGTCTGCGGCATAGGGCCCTCAAAGGCATCGACCAGCAACAGACAACCGTCGGCCATGTTGAGCACGCGCTCAACCTCGCCGCCGAAGTCGGCGTGCCCCGGAGTGTCTATAATATTGATTTTCACACCACGCCAGTTGATGGACACATTTTTTGAAAGAATGGTGATACCGCGCTCGCGCTCCAAGTCGTTCGAGTCGAGTACCTGACTACTGTTATCCTGACCGTCGCGGAAAAGCTTTCCGGCAAGCATCATCTTATCCACAAGTGTAGTCTTCCCGTGGTCAACATGAGCTATAATTGCAATGTTTCTAATGTTCTGCATATCTTCTTACTTGTAGAGCATGGAGTTCTTTCATCCCTCATCTCTCATTAATCGGGTGCAAAGGTAACACTTTTTTTCATTAAAACTTGCACAATTATCAATTATTTCGTACCTTTGCACCCGCTTTCGGAAAATCCGATGCATCTGAAGAGGCCCTGCCGCTCCTGATTAAGGCGGTTCGCGCGTCAGAAAGATGTAATGGCAAACAACATTAATCAAAACAACAATTATGTATTTAGACAAAGAGAAGAAGGCCGAAATCTTCGGTCAATTCAGCAAGGCACAGACCAGCACCGACACCGGTTCGGCAGAGAGCCAGATTGCATTGTTCACCTATCGCATCAAGCACCTGACGGAGCACCTGAAGAGCCACCACAAGGATCATCACACCGCTCGTTCGCTGACCATCCTCGTCGGTAAGCGCCGCGCCCTGCTCGACTATTTGAAAGGCCGCGACATCGAGCGCTATCGTGCTATCGTGAAAGCTCTCGGCCTGCGTCGATAAACGCAAAAAGAAGAGAAATCTCAAAGAACGGCTCACAAGAGTCGTTCTTTTTTTGTTTTTGATTTTTGCGCTGATATTTTGTTCTGCTCTCGATTTTTTTTGTAACTTTGCAGACAAGCTGCAAACAAAACAGTAAATAGCATTAGTAAAACAGAAATATATATGGCACAAGAATTATTTGAAAGAGTTGATCGGCAAGTTGGTAACCTCCTTACAGACGTTATAAATGGTCGTATCGGTTTACCTGATTTGCAACGGCCTTTTGTGTGGGCAGATGCTAAAGTTCGTGACCTCTTTGATTCTATGATGAAAGGATTTCCTGTGGGATATGTCATGCTGTGGGCTTCACCTAACGACTATTCCAACACGAAAAATATTGGTATAGGCGAAAAGCAATTCAAACGTCCTGATGACCTTGTGATTGATGGGCAACAACGTCTGACCTCACTATTGGCAGCTATCACTGGCACAAAAGTCTTAGATAAGAACTT
Organism: uncultured Prevotellaceae bacterium; assembly: GCA_902776685.1. Lineage (GTDB taxonomy): Bacteria > Bacteroidota > Bacteroidia > Bacteroidales > Bacteroidaceae > Prevotella. The sequence goes on along the minus strand of CACYRB010000045.1, from coordinate 6,704 downwards.
TGAGCACCGCCGCATCAAAATATCCTTTGAACCGCTTTCAAAGGAATTTCAAGTATGGACTAGAGCATACGACCGCAGCTATCAATACATAGCAGATATTGCGGAGGTGTTCAAAGCATATGACAATATGGAGCTGAGCAAGTTCCGTCGAGCTTTGATAGAACGAATGAATGAAGGCCGAAAAAGAAATGAACAGCCAGAACTAACAGATGAAGAAACAGACCGCATAGAAGATAATATCAATTCATTGCTGTCTCTTCGCAATTATACCATTCCTACCTTGCGCATTTTGTCAAAGGCTGATGAAGAGGATGTCGCTGAAATCTTCCGCCGTGTAAATTCTGGTGGGCAGAACCTCAACGAGAACAACTTCATTGAAACACTACTTGCAGTGTATGACAACGAGATACATGACAAAATAAAGAAGTTCTGCTCGGAGTCACGCATTGCAGCAAATAACACCTCTTATAATCAAATCATCGAGGTTGACCCATCCCATATCATCCGCGTTGCAATCGCCATTGGATTCCACCGTGCAAGAATGAAGTACGGCTATAAACTGCTTAGAGGTGATGACCTCGAATCTGGCACAACTTCGGTTGAAACACGCGAGAAGAACATGCAGATATTCCGCGATGCCCTGACACGAGTGATTAACCTCAATGACTGGCACGCCTTTATTAACTTGTTCCCAGAAGCGGGTTACTTAGGGAAGGATATGGTTCGCTCAAATTATGTGGTTGTATTCAGCTATGTATTCTATTTGATGGGCAAATATAAATTCGAAGTACAGCCATTGATACTTCGCCGCACCATCATTCGGTGGATCTTCATGGCTACAATCACTTCGTTCTACTCCAGTTCGCCAGAGTCCACCGTTGAACGTCAGTTAGCCGACTTGCGCAGTGTCCACACCGCCAAAGACTTTATAGCTTTCCTTGACAATACTGTAAGACAAACAATGAATGACACCTACTTCTCTACTGAGTTAGTTAAAGACCTGACTTCGTCAGCTGCAAACTCTCCGTTGTGGTTTGGTTATGTTGCTGCTATCAATGTTTTGGGGACACCTATGCTTTTCTCAAATACTCCACAGACAATGTACTGGGTGGTAGGTGCTGATGGCGATAAGAAATCCATAGACAAGCATCACATTTTCCCAAAGCATTATCTTGAAACCATCAATATTAAGGATGACCGCGACCGCAATCAGTTGGCTAACTTCACCTATCTTGACTATAACACTAATATCGACATTTCCGATGATTCACCAGCATTCTACGTCGGAAAGTTCAAAGCAAAATATGGTGAAGATGGCTATACCAAACACTTAAGGAACAACGCTATTCCCATCGGCTTTGAAAATATGAACTACTTTGATTTCCTTGAGAATCGCCGGAAATTGATGGCAGATATTATCAAAAAGGCATATCTCAAACTTTGGAATAACGAAGAAAGCACAGATTCTTAATAAATAAGATACATCAACATCAACTGCACCATATTCATTTAATCTAATAATTATAATCAGTGATTGATAGTCATCTTATTGAGACTAAAAAGTTTTAGTGGACTTCCATAAAATCAAATCATCAAACAGGTTTATTAAGCAAAATTAATTCACTTTTTTCTTTTACGTCGCAAACCTGGAGTAACTTTGCAAACAATACTATAAAATCTAGAAAAGAATGAAAAGAACGACAACTTTCTTAATCGGTCTATTGCTGACGCTCAACATCAGCGCACAGGAACTCTACGTGGGTTCCTACAACATCCGCAACAAAAACAACAGCGACAGCATTAACGGCAACGTATGGGCCAAGCGCTGCCAGGTGCTCTGCGACCTGCTCAACTTTGAGCAGCCCGACATCTTCGGCACGCAGGAATGCTTCATCTGGCAAATACGCGACATGGAGACCCGGCTCGACGGCTACCGCCACATTGGCGTGGCCCGCGACGACGGCAAGGAGCAAGGCGAGCACTCCGCCATCTTCTACAAGAGCGACAAGCTCCGCCTGTTGCGGAGCGGCGACTTCTGGCTCTCCGAGACACCCGACAAGCCCGGACTGGGATGGGATGCTGCCTGCGTGCGCATCTGTTCGTGGGGACAGTTCAAGGACGTGAAGACCCGACTGAAGTTCTACTTCTTCTCGCTCCACATGGACCACGTGGGCAAGGTGGCGAGGCGCGAGGCCGCCAAGCTCGTCGTCAGCAAGATTCGCGAGATTGCAGGCGAGAAGGCTCCCGTCATCCTCACCGGCGACTTCAACGTCGACCAGAACGACGAAATCTATCAAATCTTCACCCGCTCCGGCATCCTCAAGGACAGCTACGAGTGTGCCCGACTGCGATTTGCCGAAAACGGAACGTTCAACGACTTCAACGGCAACCTCAAGACCGACAGCCGCATCGACCACATCTTCGTGTCGCCACGGTTCGCCGTCGACCGCTTCGGCGTGCTCACCGATGCCTACTGGACCGAGCGCCGCACACCCGCCACCGAGCAGAAGAGCGGACAGGCCCCGCAGGAAATCAGCTTCAAGCAGTACGACCGCCGCGTGCCCTCCGACCACTACCCCATCCTCGCCCGCATCAAGTGGTGAGACACGGCACAGCCCGAGAAATTTACATTTTTAACACTTGAAATGTTAAACGTTAACATTTCAATCCCTTAAAACTGCGGAATTTTCAATCCTCACCATGCGTGAGCGCGAAAATTCCGCTGTTTTTTACATTTTTCGCAACTCGCTGAAAATAAAAGCATTACGAAACTTTCCACTTTTCACTCGTCGCGCTTCATTTCCGAAACATATATGTTTCGCTTCCGAAAGCTAAGCTTTCGCCTTGCAAAAGACCGTCTTTCGGAGGGTAAAAGACCGTCTTTTGCAAGGTGAAACATATATGTTTGGGAAAAATCGGCAACTGATTTCGCGTGTCAAACAACATGAAAGGGTGGGAAATTAACACTTTCCACCCCGAAAAGAGAAGATTTGTAGAAGAAAAAACCGACCGTCTGAATTGCCAGAACTGCATATATAGGCACAAAAACCGATGGAAATGTTAATTTTTCCGTCCGACAGACTCATTTGTTTTGTAAGATTCCGGTTTCCGTGTCCTGATGATTCATCGTGCGCCGAATGTCGCGATACTTGCGACCGGAGGAGAGTGTCCACGACAGGTTCAGCGTCAGCATGTTGCCTAAATCGCGGCTGCGCTGCGTCACCTCTTTCTGAAGATATCGGCTGACGACCTCGCTCCTGTAGCTGAGCGGCCGTGCGCTGAAGGGCTGTTGGAGATAAAGCGAAAGCGTAAGGTTCTTCAGGCGATAGGATGCCGTCAGATACCATGCCGCCGCCTGATGACCACGATGCTCTCCCTCCATGAAGCTCCACCCGTTGTCGGCATAGGCTGTCAGCGTCCATTTCCCGAGATAGGCCTCTATGCTGGCACCTCCATTGAAGGCCGTGTAGGTGTGACGGTATTCGTCGGTGAAGTTGAAGAACCGCCATAGTCCTCCGTAAACTGTTGCAGAGAGTTTTTCGGGTATGATGTCCCACTTGTCGTAGTTTTGTACGAAGAAGAAACTGCACTCGTTGCGAGCATTCGTCTGGGTCTTATAGAAACGACCATCCACCCTGGTGTACTTCTCCATGTTGCAATCGTCATTCAGTCGCCAATAGCCCTGCAGCTCAGCCGTCAGCCGAGGCGTGGAATAGGTCAGTCGGAAATCGTGCGAAGTCACGCGGTTGGGCTTTATCTCAGGATTGCCGACCAGCGTCTCCATAGCGTTCTGCTTGATGGCGACCTGGCTGACGAGGGCAATCTGCGAAACGTGCTGCGACACTCCGAAATCGTATTTCAGTTTCAGGTTCGCAGACAACGGGTACGACAACGTCAGCTTGGGACGAAACAGCAGCAGGCGGTTGTGAAATGTTCCTTGCCGATAGTAGCGGCTGCTCATGCCCAACCCACCCATATAGCCAAGCCTGCCGAGGTGTCCTTTCAGCTGTCCGAAGAAATAGAGCGACGACGAGCGCATGGAGTTGGATGCATCGACATCGCCGACGTACACATTATTTATATAACGCTGCCCATACTGCATACCGAGCGACAGCGTGAAAGGCTTCAGACGGTTTTCGTAAACGCTTTCTACCCACAGCGAATAGGTTTTACCTGCCACGTCGTAGGCATAGCTGCCGCCTTCGCCCAGCTCGTCACGGTTGGCAGTCTTGATGTAGGTCGCTACGGCATTGGCTGTCAGCGACTGCCGACGGTTGAGTTCGCGATGCCAGTAGAGGTCAAGCACCGGCGACGAAGTGTGTGAGGAAGAACGGTTTTCGTAGGTCTCGAACACGCTCAGCGAACGGTGGGGCCGTATGTCGCGACGGGCTGAGAGTTTCGACTGAAACACGTAGCTCGAATCGCTCAGGCAATAGCTCAGATGGATATTGTGCCCAAGACTTTTTTCACGACCCTGCAACTGCCGACGCGAGACATTTTGCAGGGTTCCCGCCTCCATCTCGTAGGTTGCCTGCTCATCATATTCCGAACCGTTGAAGTCGCGATAGTCTATCGAATACGTCATGCCGAACTCGCTTTTTCCCTTCTTGAATTTTCCATAGACGGTCTCGCTGCCACTGGCGGTTGTAAGGGCATTTGTGAGGTCGGTGCCGACGACGTAACCGCTGACCGGTCGGCCGACGACGATGTTGACCACGTAGGCCGTTCCCTCTCCATATCTCACGCCAGGGTTGTCGATGTAGTCAACTTGCTTTACTGCTTTCATGTCGAGGGCAAGCAGGTCTTCTGTCGTGGCGACGATGTCGTTGATACGAACTTGCACGCTGCCGAGATTTGAGAGTGCCGTGATGGTGTGCAGCGCCGGATTGACGCGCAGGTGCGGCAAGGGCAACTTCGACAGGAGCGAATAGCCGTTGGGCGAATGGTCCAGTTGCTGACGCGTCGGATAAATGGTCTGCCCGTCTACACGCGACACCACTTTGGCCGCCTGCACGGTCACTTCCCGAAGCGTGTCGCCTTCCTCGATGTCTTGCGCCTGCGCTGTCAACGACACCGCCAACAGGATGCAAAATAAAAATCTCTTCATACTTCTGCGGTTTTTCCGCAAAAGTAGGAAGAGATGTGTGGGTTGCCAAAAATATTGTCTGACATTTGTCTGACATTTCACCGACTTTTAGCCGACAGAGAGCTATCTACTTGTAAATCAGTCGGTAGGACTTCCCTCTTTCTGCCTCTATTTTCAAGTCGGAGTTTTGTTCGATGATGGGTTTCAGCCGACGAATGAGCGTGTAAAGTGTTTCACTGGCATCTTCTTTCTTGGGCCAGAGCGCATCGCAAATGGCTGATTTCGAAAGCCGGTGCGTGGGCGACTGCCACAGCATTTCCATCAGTTGTTGCTGCATAGGCGTCAATTTAATCTCGACGCCCTTCGCGTTGACAAACCGACCGTCTCGCAAAGCCAGTCCGCCGTACATGCCCCATGCAATGCGCCGCCGGTGTTGACAGAGGCAAAAAAGTCCCCACAGAAACGCCATCGACCACAGCAGCATCGCAGGTCTTTGGTCGGATAGCGACAAGATGGTGGCCGCCGATACTTGCGGACGGGGACGAAATCCTTTTTTCGTGTCGACGGCTAACACTGCCCGACCTCTCAGGGCGCTTGTTTGCAAGTAACTGTTGAATACCTTAATCGTGTCGGCACTTATCACGTCAGACTGCTGCCGGTCGAGTGCTTTTGCTAAAGCCTGGTCCATGTCAGCCGTCAGCAATTCTTCCGTGGTACGGTAGCTCGTCAGACTCGTCAAGCCAGAGACTACAATGAGTGCAAAGAGCACCACTACTGCATATCGTTGTTTCATCGGATTCTAACTGGTTTTTAGTTTTCAGTTTTCAGTTCTGGTTAACGTCAACGTCAACTTTCTCCTTGAGAATTTCGCGCAGGGGAAGCATGACGAAGTCGCGTTGGTGCATGAGCGGATGCGGGATTTTCAGGTCGGGCTCGTCGATGTGCAAATCATCGTAGAGCAGGATGTCGATGTCGATGGGACGATCGTGGTAGATGCCGTTGGCCGACTTTTGCCGGCGCCCCAGCTGCAGCTCTATCTGCTGGGTGGCGTGCAGCAGCTGGCGCGGGGTGAGCGTGGTCTCTACGCCGACGCAGGCGTTGAGGAAGCGGTGTGTGGACTGAAAGCCCCACGGCTCGGTCTCATGAAAAGAGGACTGGCGAACGATGCGCCCGACGTGTTCACCAATCAGCCGAATGGCTCGCAGCAGGTTCTGCCTGCGGCGGCCGAGATTTGTGCCTAAGGAGAGATAGGCAAGATGGGGCTCAGTCATTCACGATGAGCATTGCGTCGCCGAAGCATCCGAACTGATAGCCATTCTCGACGGCCATCTCGTAGGCTTTCATGACGAGGTCGTAGCCTCCGAAGGCTGCGGTCTCCATGAGCAGGATGGAATAGGGATGATAGAAGTTGGCTATCATGGTGTCGGCCATGCCGAAGTCGTAGGGCGGGAAGATGAACTTGTTGGTCCAGCCGTCGTACTCCTTGAGCAATCCGTCGGTGCCGACGGCAGTCTCGGTGGCTTTGACTACGCTGGTGCCTACGGCGCAGACGCGGCGGCCGGCGAGCTTGGCCTTGTTCACAATCTCGCAGGCTTCGCTGCCGACAATCATCTGCTCG
>CACYRB010000044.1 GCA_902776685.1 uncultured Prevotellaceae bacterium | reverse complement strand
TTCTGCTTCACCCGTAAACCATGAGTTCTCCACTTTGAACGGAATCTTTGTCAGTCCAAGTACGTTGAAATGTTCAAAGCAATTGATTTCAACTTTCAGGCGTATCTGTACCGTAGGTGGTATTTCAGACTCCACACGGAACAACATAGTATTATTGTATCGTTTCTGCTTAGTTACCCTGTCTGGCAGCCAATCAAGAACTTCGCCCAATCGATACATAATAGGCTTGATAGGTCCAGGAGTAATCTGAACCAAATCGATATCTTCACTATAGCGTGGCTGAGGTGAGAGATACAATTTATGCAAGGCTGTTCCACCACGGAAAGCTAACTGTGACGCCAAGAACTCATCACTAAAGATGGAAACCAAGGCACGACAGATAATCAAGTCTTGCTCAATCTGTGCATTATCTATCCAGGGAGCATGCTCGCTCCACTGTTGTATAGCTGTTCTGTTTATCATATATCGTCTGTTTCTATTTCTACGTTTATGTTTATCTTCCATCGGCTGTCTCTGGATGATGGATTATCTTCTGCCGATGTGCTCAAAGGTTGATATTTGAAATACCCCGAAGATGCACGAAGCTGTTCATACAATTCATCTGCCAAGTTCTTTTCCCCAACGACATTTTCAAGTATATAGCCAAGTCGTTGCCATACAACCTTTTTCACATAAGTTGCAAGTGGCGCAAACTGATTATTAATGTCAATCTGCTCTGAAAGTTCTTCAAGTATGGTGGCGACTCGCGACAATCCGCCTACATGTTGCTGATATTGCACTAAGTCAGCGGCGGTTAGAAGAGGATTAGATATGCGGATAGTTCCCGTTTCAGTATTCTTTGTAATCAGAGCTTCCTCTGGCAGTCCATCCCGATAATACCAATCAATGGTCACATTACGAGTAGAGACGACCCGACGCTTAGGAAAAGTCGTCATAACAGAGAATTGCTGGGGACGTTGATGAGCAGCGCCAAGTAGCTCTGCTGCACTAAGCATACATACATAGTACGGCTTTTGCAGATACGACATTAACTGATCAATATAATAGGTTGCTGGCACAGATCCACGCAACACATATTGAACGGGAATAATAACGTAATAGCCTCTATAAACACTAGCTATGGTCTTATTTGAACATAGTCTGGAAAGTTCGTTCTGAAGAATCTGTTCAGAAGAACACAAATCGGCAGCCCTTACATCCTCAACAGAAAACGTAGGAAAACCATGAATAGCTCTATCTTCAATCCACTTTTGTAATGTCATACTGAGTAATTTTGGTGCAAATATAATAAAAAAAATATTACCTTTGTGCTGTTTTTGCCTAAAATCACACTATTTTATAGATTTTTATCTCCAAATTCGCATTTTTATCGAATTTGGAAGCAAAATACACGCATATAACTCTAAATATGAGATATGATTGCCGTCCAAAAGAAAAGAGAAGCTAATTATTCAGTTTGATAGCACAACCCTTTGGTTTAGTTTATACCCATATTAAATATCTATAACCTAAACTAAACCTTAATGCAACAATGTGCAAAAATCTACAAATGTGAATAAATGTAAAAATCCTGACGGAAAAATTAACAATTTCTGTCAGGATTTTTTTGCATTTTAGGCGAGTGAAACATATATGTTTCATAAGTTGAAAGGTTGAAAAGTTGAAAAGTTGAAAAGTCTGATTTGCGAAAGATATATGTTTCACCTTGCAAAAGACAAGCTTTTGGGTTCCAAAAGACGGTCTTTTGCAACCCGAAAGCTTAGCTTTCGCGAGCGAAAGATATATGTTTCAGGGATGAGGGATGAGAGATGAGGGATGAGAGTTTGATTAACTGACTGAAAGATAATGGATTAGGCAAAAATGCGGAAAGTGGCAAAAAACGGCCTTTTTTGAGTGCGCGGGAGGAGTTGGTGGAATTTTTTCGAAATATGAGGTTAAAAGAAAATCGGCAATCGTTAAAAAGTGTAAACACGGAAGGGTGTCTGCGACCGGTTTCGCATAAAATTTGGCACATTCGGAAGAAAACCGTATCTTTGCACTCTGTAATTTCACAAAAGAGAGGACTAAGCGTATGAAGATAGCAATCATAGGTGCGGGAGCCATGGGCGGCGCGTTTGCCGACGGGCTGCTGCTGTGCGGCGGAACCGATGTGCCCGGCATCGGCTCGGCGGCCGACATCGTGGTGGCAAACCCCACAGAGGGTAAGCTCGCGCGGTTTCAGCACCACGAGGCCGACCTCGTGGTGCTGGCCGTGAAGCCGTGGCTCGTGGAGCAGGTGAGACGCGAGATTGAGCCGGCCATCGCCGGCCGCCCGGTGATACTCGTCAGCTTTGCCGCAGGCATCTCGCTGCCGGGTATCATCACCGTGATTCCCAACATTGCCATTGCGCTGCGGCAGTCGATGACGTTCATTGCCTCGGCCGACGTGCCGGAAGCCGACGTGCGCGTGGTGCAGACGCTGTTCGACCGGCTCGGTCAGACGCGTGTCGTCGGCGAGAAACAGCTCAGGGCCGGCACCCTGCTGGCGTCGTGCGGCATCGCCTATGCCATGCGCTACATCCGTGCGGCGTCGGAGGGCGGCGTGGAGATTGGGTTTCGTGCCGACGACGCCAAGGACATCGTGCTGCAGACGGTGAAGGGAGCCGTCGCGCTGTTGCAGGCCACGGGCGAGCATCCCGAGCAGGCCATCGACCGCGTGACCACCCCCGGCGGCATCACCATCCGCGGCCTGAACGCCATGGAACAGGCCGGCTTCACGAAGGCTGTCGTTGAAGGACTGAAAATATGATTTATGAAGGAGTTAAGGGAGTTAAGGAGTTAGGGAGTTAAGGAGTTAAGACAATAGTTAACGTCAACTCTCATCCCTCATCCTTCATCCCTCATCTGTTATAAAGCCTGCGCAGGCAAAAAATGAAAATAATATGATGAAAAGAATAGTTGTAAAAGTAGGCTCTAACGTGCTGACTCGCGCCGACGGTAAGCTCGACGTGACGCGCATGTCGGCCATCGTCGACCAGATAGCCTGGCTGCGTCAGCAGGGACACGAGGTGATACTCGTCACGAGCGGCGCCGTGGCCTGCGGCCGCAGTGAGCTCCACACCGACCACTCGCTCGACTCGGTAGAACAGAGGCAGCTCTTCTCGGCCATCGGACAGGTGAAGCTCGTGGGACTCTACTACGACCTTTTCCGCGAATACCACATCCAGGTGGGTCAGGTGCTCACCATGAAGGAGAACTTCGAGCCCGGCGAGCAATACGAGAACCAGCAGGCCTGTATGCGCGTGATGCTCGAGAACGGCGTGCTGCCTGTGGTCAACGAGAACGACACCGTCTGCGTCACCGAGCTCATGTTCACCGACAACGACGAGCTCTCGGGACTCATCGCCCGCATGATGAAGGCCGACGCCCTCATCCTGCTCACCAATGTCGACGGCATCTTCACCGCCGCTCCCGACCAGCCCGATGCACGCCTCATACGCGTCGTGCACCCCGACGACGACCTTGCCCAACACATCGACAGCCACCACAGCAGCAACGGCCGCGGCGGCATGGTCTCGAAGTACAACACGGCCCGCGCGGTCGCCGCCGAAGGCATACGCGTCATCATCGCCAACGGCACACGCCCCGACATCCTGCCCTCGCTGTTGCAAAACGCCGCCGACACGCCGCACACGGAGTTTGTGAATTGAGACATAGCATCAGGAGTTAAGGAGTTAAGACGACAGTTCAACTTTTCAACCTTTTAAATAAATGGAATTGAAAGAAATATTTTTACAGGTAAAGGCGGCAAGCCGCACCATCGCCACGTTGACCGACGACCGGCGCAACGAGGTGCTGCGGGCTGTGGCCGACGAGATAGAGCATCAGCACGACCGGTTGCTGCAGGCGAATGCCGACGACCTGAGACAGATGGACCGCAGCAATCCGCTCTACGACCGGCTGCAGCTCACCCCCGACCGGCTTGCTGCCATTGCGGCCGACATGCGCAACGTGGCCACGCTGCCCTCGCCCCTCGGCTTCACGACGAAAGAGCGCACGCTGCCCAATGGGTTGCGGCTGCGACGCGTGTCGGTGCCGTTCGGCGTTATCGGTGTCATCTACGAGGCCCGGCCCAACGTCACCTTCGACGTGTTCTCGCTGTGTTTCAAGAGTGGCAATGCCTGTATCTTGAAAGGCGGGCGCGATGCCGAGTGCTCCAACCGTGAGGCGGTGGCGCTCATTCACGAGGTGTTGCGGCGCTTCGGTGTCGACGACCATGCAGTGGCTCTGCTGCCCTCTACCCATGAGGCTACGGCCGAACTGCTGAACGCGGTGGGCGACGTCGACCTCTGCATCCCGCGAGGCGGCAAGCGGCTCATCGACTTTGTGCGCACGACGGCCCGCGTGCCCGTCATCGAGACCGGCGCAGGCGTGGTGCACACCTATTTCGACAAAGACGGCGACCTCGCCATGGGACAGGCCATCGTCTGCAATGCCAAGACGCGCCGCGTGTCGGTGTGCAACGCGCTCGACTGCCTCATCGTGCATCAGGCCCGTCGGGCCGACCTGCCCACACTATTGGCCCCGCTCGCCGAAAAAGAGGTGGTGCTCTATGCCGACGATGCGGCCTTCGACGTGTTGAGCGGGAGATATCCTGCCCCGCAGCTTTGCCACGCCGACGACGAGACGTTCGGCACCGAGTTCATGGACTACAAGATGGGTGTGCGCACTGTGGCCGACATGGATGAGGCTCTGGCCCACATCGCCGCCTATAGCTCGAAGCACAGCGAGAGCATCGTCACCGACAACGCCGAGACCGCCCGACGGTTTCAGCAGCAGGTCGATGCGGCGTGTGTCTACTGGAACGCGCCCACGTCGTTCACCGACGGCGCACAGTTCGGATTGGGTGCCGAAATCGGAATCTCAACGCAGAAGCTCGGACCGCGCGGACCGATGGGCCTCGAGGAAATCACTACCTACAAATGGCTTATCGACGGCACCGGCCAGACAAGAGCGTAATGTTTAATGCATAATTCATAATGCATAATGCATAATAGGCTGGCGCACGCGGAGTTTATAGTTCATAGTTTAGAGTGTAGAGTTGGCTGGCGCATCGCAGTAATTACTAATTCATAATAATGACAAAAATAAAATGACGATGGCACAGTTATGAAATTTTTTCGTAATTTTGCACCATTATTCATTTATTTCACTGCTCATTCTAAAAAAATAAGATATGGACGAACAACTGAAACAGATTGGCGAGCGGCTGCGCGGACTGCGCGACGTGCTCGACATTCCCGTCGACGAGATGGCCGCGACCATCGGCATCGACGTGGAGAAGTATGAACGGATAGAACGCGGCGAGGTCGACATCACCATCTCTAACCTGATGAAGATTGCAAAGAAATATGGTGTGAGTGCCGAAGAGCTGATGTTTGCCGAGACTCCGAAGATGCGGTCTTACTCCGTCACTCGCAAAGGTCAGGGACTGAGCGTTGAGCGCACGAAAGCCTACAAATATCAGAGTCTGGTGAGCGGATTCGTGGGTCACAAGGCCGACGTGTTCATCGTCACCGTCGAGCCCAAGCCCGAGGCCCACAAGTTCTATAAGAATACCCATGCAGGACAGGAATTCAACATGGTGCTCGAAGGCTCGATGGAACTCTACATCGGCGGCAAGACCATCACGCTGGAAGAGGGCGACAGCATTTATTTCGACTCCACGCAACCACATGGCATGAAGGCCGTCGGCGACAAGGCCGTCAGGTTTCTGGCATTCACAGTAGAATAGAAAGCAATATGGTAGAACGATTTTTACGACAGACTCATTTCGAGTCGGTGGAAGACTATAACAAACATCTGGAGTTCATCGTTCCCGAGAACTTCAATTTTGCCTACGACGTGATGGACGTCTGGGCCGAGGAGCAGCCCGACAAGGTGGCGCTCATCTGGACCAACGACCAGGGCGCCGAGGTGTTCTCGACGTTTGCCGACCTGAAGCGCGAGAGCGACCAGGCCGCAGCCTACCTCGGACAGCTTGGCATCGGACATGGCGACATGGTGATGCTCATCCTCAAGCGCCGCTACGAGTGGTGGATCACGATGCTCGCCCTCCACAAGCTCGGCGCCGTGGTCATACCCGCCACCCACATGCTGACCAAGCACGACATTATCTATCGCAACCAACGCGCCAGCGTGAAAGCCATCGTCTGTGTAGGCGAGGAATATGTGCTCGGCGAGATACAGAAAGCCATACCCGAGAGTCCCACGCTCGAGACGCTCATCTCCGTTGGTCCGATTGTTCCCGAGGGTTTCCACGACTGGCATCGCGAGATAGCCGATGCACCCGCTTTTGTCCGTCCGCACCATGTGAACAGCAACGACGACACCATGCTGATGTACTTCACCAGCGGCACCAGCGGCGAGCCGAAGATGGTGGCTCACGACTTCCTCTATGCCCTCGGCCACCTCACGACGGGCGTGTTCTGGCACAACCTCAGCCCCGACAGCATCCACCTCACCGTGGCCGACACGGGATGGGGCAAGGCCGTCTGGGGAAAGTTCTACGGACAGTGGTTTGCCGGAGCAGCCGTGTTCGTCTTCGACCACGAGAAGTTCAACGCCGACACGCTGCTGCGACAGATTGAGAAATACAAAGTGACCTCGTTCTGTGCTCCGCCCACCATCTACCGCTTCATGATTCGCGAGGACCTCTCGCACTACGACCTCTCCTCGCTCCGCTATTGCACCACCGCAGGCGAGGCACTCAACCCCGCCGTGTTCGACAAGTTCAAGGAGAAGACCGGCATACAGATGATGGAAGGCTTCGGACAGACCGAGACCACGATGACGCTGGGCACCATGCCCTGGATGAAACCCAAGCCGGGTTCGATGGGCATACCCAATGCGCAATACAACATCGACCTTGTGAAGCCCGACGGCACACGCTGTGAGGATGGTGAGAAGGGCGAGATCGTGGTGCGCATAGGCGACCGTAAGCCCATCGGCCTGTTCAAAGAGTATTATCGCGACGAGGCACTCACCCGCGAGGCCTGGCACGACGGACTCTACCACACCGGCGACGTGGCCTGGCGCGACGAAGACGGCTACTACTGGTTCGAAGGACGCATCGACGACGTCATCAAGTCGTCGGGCTATCGCATCGGACCGTTCGAGGTAGAGTCGGCACTGATGACCCATCCGGCTGTCGTGGAGTGCGCCATCACAGGCGTGCCCGACGACATACGCGGCATGGTGGTCAAAGCCACCGTCGTGCTGGGACGGGAGTGGAAAGACCGTGCCGGCGACGAGCTGGTCAAAGAACTGCAGAACCATGTCAAGCACGAGACAGCCCCCTATAAGTATCCGCGCATCATCGAGTTTGTCGACGAGCTGCCCAAGACCATCAGCGGCAAGATACGCCGCGTGGAAATCCGCGAGAAAGACAAGGAGACGAGCAACGGATGACCATGGAACGATACGGAAACCCTCATTAGCATGTAGGGACGCGGCGTGCCGCGTTAAGAAGTGAAGAGTGATAAGTGATAAATGAGAAAAGAAAAAGATAAGTGATATGAGAACATTTTTTCATGTAGAAGATATCGGCAACCTGCAAGAGGCCGTCAAGGAAGCCCTTGAGGTGAAAGCCAACCGATATGCCTATCAGCATCTGGGCAAGAACAAGACCCTGTTGATGATATTCTTCAACAACTCGCTGCGCACCCGTCTCTCCACACAGAAGGCAGCCATGAACCTGGGCATGAACGTCATCGTGCTCGACGTGAATGCCGGAGCGTGGAAGCTCGAGACCGAGCGCGGAGTCATCATGGACGGCGACAAGAGCGAGCACCTGCTCGAGGCCATTCCCGTGATGGCAAGCTACTGCGACATCATTGCCGTGCGGTCGTTTGCCGGACTCCAAGACCGCGACTACGACTATGCCGAGACCGTCGTCCGCCAGTTTGTGGAATACAGCGGCAAGCCCGTCGTAGCCATGGAGACCGCCACCGTGCATCCGCTGCAGGCCTTCGCTGACCTCATCACGATAGAAGAACATCGGGAGACACAACGCCCGAAGGTGGTCCTCACCTGGGCGCCTCACTGTCGTGCGCTGCCCCAGGCCGTGCCCAACTCGTTTGCCGAGTGGATGCGTGCTGCCGACGTCGACCTCGTCGTCACCCACCCCGAAGGCTACGAGCTCGACCCGCGCTTCGTCGGCAATGCCCGTGTGGAGTACAACCAGATGAAAGCCCTCGAAGGTGCCGACTTCGTCTATGCCAAGAACTGGAGCTGTCCGGGCGTGACGAACCCCGCCGACTATGGCTGCATCCTCTCGCAAGACATGTCGTGGACCATCGACGACAGCCACATGGCCGTCACCAACAACGGCCACTTCATGCACTGTCTGCCCGTGCGGCGCGGCCTCATCGTCAGCGACGAAGTCATAGAAAGCCCGCGCTCGCTCGTCATCCCCGAGGCTGCCAACCGCGAAATATCCGCCCAAGTCGTCCTCAAACGCGTACTCGAAAGCCTATAGCCCCTTAGCCCCCTAAATTAGGGGGTTGGGGGTCTTAGTGGACCAAAGAGGGTGGGGAACCCCTTGGCCACGCAAAAGATAAACATGTAAAGAAAATTCCCTAGGGAATTTCAGCTGAAAGATAAGCTTTCGCACGAAATTTCTTAGGGAATTTTTGCTGTACTATTTCCTAACGTACACGTCGGCTTTAGGAAAGCGGCGGAGAATGGCAGCCTTTTCCTCCTCCGTCATCTTGCCACTGATTTCAAAATCGTCGATAACCATGTCGTCCATCCATTCGGGTAACACAACTTTGCCGGTGAAAGAGAGTGACAGCCGTTTGATATGCTTCAGACGGGAGAGAACCTCGGGGACTTCCTGCACGCTGATATCGATGCTGCCCCAGTTTTCGTTTTTCTTTTTCATCTCCTCAAGAATCTCGTTGTCGCTTTTGGGTACATTGACAAACCATCCGACCTTCGGCATGAGGGCACCGCTGTCAGCGTCAACCTCCGCCCCAACGATGCCTGCCCACAGGAGCAGTGACGTTTCTTTGGTGACGGTTCCGTCAACCGGATTTACTTGCTGGTATTTCATCTCAGTTCGCACCATCTCTGAGGTCAGCGACCAGGTATGTGGAAGCTTGTCGTAAGTCTTTCCGTCCTTGTCGGGAAAGAACTTCAGCAGCCATCCGTCCATCTCCGTCGGTTTATCAGGACTGCATCCTCCGCCTTTCAGATTGTCGACACGGTTTTTCTTGACGATGCCTTGCCAGAAATCCTGCCGTGGCTGTCCCTCGGCTGCACTGACAAACTCGGCAAGGATTGGCTCCAGTTCGCTTACCCATGCAGTGAGGCCGTATTTCTTCAGCTGTCTTATTTTCTTCAACACCTTTCTCCAGTCGTCGGGTGTGCCTTTGAGGGTGATGTTCGGAATACCGCACGACACGTAGATGGCAATATATTTGAAATACGACTTCATACTCTCCATCAGTGTGACTCTCGAGGCAATCTGCTCGTTCACACCGCTCGTGGAGAAGTCGGATGTAATTACGTCGGCAATGCCGTCTTTCGTGTACTTCTTGATTAAGGCTGTGAAATCGGTAGTCAGTTGTGTCCAGTCGGCACATGGCGACAGCAGGTCATGACTTGACTGTACCACGAGATCCATCTTTCCCTCGTGGCTCACCAACAGGCTTCGCATTTCTTCGGCATGTTCGTTGACATAGCGGGCAAACCCTTGACTGATGACCACCCACACCACATCGGGTGTGAGTACCAGTGGTCGGTGGTCGGCATAGGCATTGACGGCGCTTTTCCACAAACCATAGGAACATAGCGAGTCAGCTGCGAAACTGTTGGCCACTACCTTGAGCGTATCGCGTAGAACGGGAGTGTCGTTGTCGGTCAGGATGGCCTGAGCGCGTTGATCCCCGCTGACGGTATAAATAAATCTCTTCGGTGCAGGCAGATTCTCGTCGACGACGAAAGTAATGCTTCCAGCCGTTTTGTTGATGATTTTCGAATTCTTACTCCGAGCTTGCACAACAGTTGCTGCTGTGCATAGCAATGCGATAAATAGTACTTTTTTCATAGTTTTCACTTTACTCATTATTCATTAGCGAAGCGCCCTTAATCTCTCGCAGAAAGCGCAGAAATAACAGAAATTACCAATTTCACTTTTTCACCTTTTTACTTTTTCACCTTTTCACGCGAAGCGCCTATCGCTTCTTTACAGCAGTTCGGGCAGTTCGAAGAGGCGGTTGCTGTTGCTGCCTTTGATGAGGATGTAGTATCCGCTGACGGGTTCTTCGCGTAGGGCGGCTTTCACTTCGTCGACGTTGGCAAACTTGCGATAGTGGCATTTGATGTCGGCAAAGTTTTCGCCGACGAGCCATACGCGGTCGAGATTCATCTTTCGCAGGCGGTTGACCATGCGGCGGTGTTCCTCGTCGCTCACGTCGCCCAGTTCGCCCATCTGTCCCAGGATGACCATTTTCGGCTCGACCTCCATCTGTTCGAAGTTGTCGAGTGCGGCCGCCATCGAGGTAGGGTTGGCGTTGTAGGCATCGACAATGAGGCGGTTGCTCTTGGTCACCGTCAGCTGTGAGCGGTTGTTGGTGGGCACATAGTTTTCCAGGGCATGGCAGATTTGCTCGGGTGCCACGTCGAAATTGATACCTACGGCGATGGCTGCCAGTGCGTTGTCGAGGTTGTAGCTGCCGATGAGCTGCGTCTTCACCGTGTGCCACGTCGGGTCTTCGTTGAGTGGCTTGTGCCAGCGGAATTCGAGGAAGGGTGCGCAGGCTGTGATCTCGCCGTAGATGCAGTCTTCGGCGTTCTCGGGGCTGGTGCTGTAGGGTGTCACCCAGACGTTCTCGGGCAGGATGGAGAGCAGGTAGCTGTTGTCGGCATTGAGGAAAACCAGGCTGTCTTCGCGTGAGGCAAGAAAGTCGTAGAGCTCGCCTTTGGTGCGCACGACGCCTTCGAACGAGCCGAAGCCCTGCAGGTGGGCTCGGCCTACGTTGGTGATGAGTCCGCAGGTGGGCTCGGCTGTCTCGGCAAGTGTCTTGATGTCGCCCGGGTGGCTGGCTCCCATCTCGATGACGGCAATCTCGTGTTCTGCGGTCAGTCGGAAGAGCGTCTTCGGCACACCTACGTCGTTGTTGAAGTTGCCTTGCGTGCAGAGCACCCGGTATTTCTCTGACAGCACAGCGTTGATGAGCTCCTTTGTGGTGGTCTTGCCGTTGGTGCCGGTGATGCCCACGACGGGAATCTGGAACTGTCGGCGGTGTTCGCGGGCGAGGTCCTTGAAGGCCTGCAGCACATTGTCGACAAGCAGGTAGCGATGGTCTTTCACGACATCGGGATTGTCGACCACGGCATAGGCACAACCCTTTTCGAGAGCCGCCGAGGCAAACAGATTCCCGTCGAACGATTCGCCCTTCAATGCAAAGAAGATGCTCTCCTCAGGACAGTCGCGGCTGTCGGTGGTCAGCAACGGATGTTGCTGATAGATTTTGTATAATTCTTTTGTTGTCATTTCGTATTGATAATTACGTTCAAAACGTTCCTATAGATCAGTGGCTGCAAAGGTAATAAAATTTCATAATTCATAATTCATAATTCATAATTATTTTTTACTTTTGCAGCCGATGAATCTGACTGTGGAGATACTGAAAGAGTGGTTCGTGCGGTTCAATGCCGATTATTTCGATGGCACGCTGCCGTTGCCAAGGCTGGCGTTGTCGCGCGCCCGGACACGGTTGGGCAGCATATCGTACAAGCGCCGCCGTCGGTGGCTGAAGACGGAGGTCTACGACTTCTGCATCCGTGTGAGTACCTATTATGCCTGTTCGGAGCGCGACTACCAGAACGTGCTGTTGCATGAGATGATTCACTACTACATTGCCTACCACCGGCTGCGCGACACGAGCGCACACGGTCGGCTGTTCCGCAGGATGATGGCTGAGCTCAACACCCGATACGGTTGGCAAATCAGCATCTCGGCCCGCAAACGAGAGTTTTCTATTTCTTAAGCGCTTCTTCCACGGCACGTGCCACATCTTCGGCTGAGGCTGTCGGCTCTTGATTTACCCTTTCACCTTTTCCATTATCTTCTGCAAAAATACTGAATTTATGTCGGAAAATGAAACAAATTGACAATTTTACTGTATCTTTGCAGTCAGAATATCAAAATAATCAACGAAAATGAACAAAAAAGCTACTATCCTGTTGCTGGCAGTCCTGTTGCTGCCTTGTATCGCCCAAGCCAAGGGTGGAGACGGCGAGAACCTCATTAACTATGTAGAACCGCGAATCGGAACGGCACACTGTCGATATTTCCATTTTGCACCCGGCGCACTGCCCTACGGCATGGCCAAGCCCGGACCCTCGACCAATGGTCATCTGGGCAACAAAGACGGCTGGGAGGCTACGGGCTACGACTATCGCGACACGTCAATAGAGGGCTTCCCCTGCGTGCACGAGTTCCAGGTGGGCGGCATCACGCTGATGGCCACGCGTGGCGGTGCGCTGCCCGTGACGGTGCCCGGCCTGCCCACCGACACCGAGCGCAAGGGCTACCGCTCGGCCTACAGCCACGACGACGAGACCGTGCTGCCCGGCTACTATGCCGTGCTGCTCAAGGACTACGGCATACGCGCCGAGCTGACCGCCACCGAGCGCGTCGCCTTCCAGCGATTCACGTTTCCGAAAGACCAGCACAGTCGCATCCTCTTCAACATCGGCAGCCGCATGGGCGAGAGCGGTGCGGTGAAGGATGCCTCGGTCGAGCTGCGCCCCGACGGAACGGTCGAAGGCTGGGTCATCACCCTGCCCGAATATGTGAAGAAATATCAGCCCGGTGCCGAGGTGCCCATCTATTTCTCGGCCACACTCGACAAGGTGCCTGCTGTCTGCGGAGCCTTCAACGGTGCCGACCTGCACGTGGGGGCGAAGAAGGCCACGGGCATCGGAGCCGGACTCTATCTGGAGTTCGCCACTGCCGAGGGCGAGGCCGTCACGGCAAAGGTGGGCGTGTCCTACACTTCGGTAGAGAATGCCCGAATCAATCGGGAGAAAGAAGCTCGCTCGCTGTCGTTCGATAAGGCCAAGCGTCGTGCACTGAGCATGTGGGAGGAATATCTGGGACGCATCCGCGTGAAGACCGACGTGCGTGCCGACAAGGTGAAATTCTACACCGGTCTCTATCATGCTCTGCTCGGTCGTGGCGTGTGCAGCGACTGGAACGGTGCCTACCCGAAGCACGACGGCACCGTGGGACAGATTCCCACGAAGAACGGGCGCCCTGCCTTCAAACTCTACAACACCGACGCCATGTGGGGCGGACAGTGGAACCTGACGCAGGTGTGGGCGATGGCCTACCCCGAACACCTGTCCGACTTCATCAGCTCCCACCTGCAGGTCTATAAAGACTGTGGCTGGCTGGGCGACGGACTCGCCAACTCGCGTTTCGTCTCGGGCGTGGGCACCAACCAGCTCTCGCTCATGATTGGTGCCGCCTATCAGTGCGGCATCCGCGACTTCGACATCGACCTCGCCTATGAGGCCTGTCGCAAGAATGAGCTCGAGGGCAACAACCGACCGCTCGGCGCCGGAAAGTCAGACACGGACCAGTTCGTGAAATACGGCTATGTGCCCCATGCCGAGGCGGGTAGCGGACCCGACGAGACTTTCATGTTCTCGGCCTCCCACACGCTCGAATATGCTTTTTCGGCCTATGCCGTGGCACAACTGGCACAGCAGCTTGGCCATCAGGACGATTATCAGCAACTCATCTCACTCTCGAAAGCATGGGAACGACTCTACGACGACCAGCTGAATTTTGTGCGACCAAAGTTAAAAAACGGACATTTCATCGAGAATTTTGACCCTATGCAGGTGTGGCGCGGATTCCAGGAAGGCAATGCCTGGCAGTACACGTTCTATGTTCCCCACGATGCCCAGTCGCTCGTGGCCAAGGTGGGAGCCGAGACGTTTAACGCACGCCTCGACAGCATCTTCACACTGTCGCAACCGAAAATCTTCAGCGGCGGCACCGAGGTGGGAGCCTTCGCCGGACTGCGCACCCTCTACAACCAGGGCAACCAGCCCTGCCTGCACATCTCGTGGCTCTTCAACGAGGCGGGCCGTCCCTCGCTCACACAGAAATGGGTGCGGGCCATCCTCGATGAGTTCTACGGCACCGAGGGCATCCACGGCTATGGCTACGGACAGGACGAAGACCAGGGACAGCTCGGCGCATGGTACGTCGTCTCGTCCATCGGACTTTTCGACGTGAAGGGGCTCACTGCGCAGCAGCCGTCGTTCGGCATGGGGTCGCCGCTGTTCGACGAGGTGACCATCCAGCTCAACCGCAAATACTACAAAGGTCGCACGTTCACCATCAAGACGCACGGCAACTCGAAGCAGAACGTCTACGTGCAAGACCGTCGGCTCAACGGCCGTCAGCTGCACACCAACCACCTACCCTTCGCCGACTTTGCCCGTGGCGGCACACTCGACATGACGCTCGGCACCACACCCCGAGACCAGTATTAATGCATAATTCATAATGCACAATTTATAGTGGATGAAAAAACGGATTGTAAGCAAAACGGCGATTTTGCTTACAATCGCGTTTTTGAAAGTGGCACGAGAATCGAAAATTCTGAAAAAAATTTTTTCTCTCGCCAAATAACGCAGAAATGAGCGGTTTTCGCTAATTTACTGACCATTAGTGAGTTAAGCCACTTTTCACTTTTCACTTATCACTTTTCACTTCCGAAAGATATATGTTTCACCTTGCGAAAGCTAAGCTTTCGGGTTGCAAAAGACCGTCTTTCGGAGTGCAAAAGCTTGTGTTTTGCAACCCGAAACATATATGTTTGGGAATGAAAGGGGAGTAAAGAGAGAGTGAAAGGGGAGTTGAAGCGTGAAAAAAAGACGATTTTTCGATTTTTTAGCGCAAAAATCCTGACAGAAAATGAAATGTCAGTTTTTAAGCAAAATCGTCGATTTGCTTACGATTTGTCATTTCCGCCATCTCGTCTTCCAACTCGCGTCGGTCGGCCAGCAGGTTCCACAGTCCGTCCTCGGAGAGCACCCCGCGCTTCAGGTCGTCGGGCAGTAGTCCGGCCTCGTCGGCTTCCCTGTCGGTTCGCCAGTCGCGGCTCTCGTAGTAGCGCGTCAGTTTTTCGAAGGCCGTCTGCGCCCGATGATACTTTTCCAGTGCCTGCTCCATCGCCCTCAGCGCCGCCGTGGCCTCGTCCATGTGGCGCTCCATCGTCTTGATGCGTTCTATTTGTTCCATCTCGTTTGTGTTTTATGCTGCAAAGTTATGAAACATTCTTGTCAACTGCAACGATTCGGCGAAAATTACTTACGATTTTATTCTTTTTCTGCCGGAAAATTTATAATTTTGCAAAAATTTTGAATAAGACAGGCTGCGTCTCAACAATTTTGAGCAAGCTCGATTGTCTTCGACTTGCACTGTCTTTGAATAAGACAGGCTGCGCATGACCGGGCTGTCTGAAGTTATCAGGAGTTCAGAAGAGAGAAAAATGTCGGAAGAAAGAGCAAATTTTGGTAGTAAGATTGGTATCATCCTTGCCACGGCGGGCTCGGCAGTAGGGCTGGGCAATGTGTGGCGGTTTCCCTACATGACAGGACAGAACGGCGGGGCTGCCTTCATCTTGATTTACGTGGGATGTGTGCTGTTGCTGGGCATTCCCTGCATGGTGAGCGAGTTCATCATCGGGCGACACGGCGCGGCCAACACGGCGCGCGCCTATGCCGAGGTGGCTGCCGAGCGTGATGTGCCGAGCGGCATCATGGGGCGCATCGCTCACGCCATCGGTTCGAAGATTGGCTACATGGGTGTGCTGACGGGCTTCCTCATCACGGGCTACTATGCCGTGGTGTCGGGCTGGTGTCTGCAATACGTCTATGCCTCGGTGGTGGGCGAGCTCAAGGGCGACCCGCAATACATCACGCAGTATTTCGAGACGTTCTCGCAAAGTCCGGTGCGCCCCATCTTCTGGACGGTGGCCATCCTGCTGCTCACGCATGGCGTCATCATCCACGGTGTGCGCGGCGGCATTGAGCGGGCATCGAAGCTGCTCATGCCCACGCTCTTCATCCTGTTGCTCGTGGTCGTGGTGGCGGCTTGTCTGCTGCCCGGCGCAGAGAAGGGCATCAGCTTCCTGTTCAAGCCCGACTTTGCCAAGGTGGACCGCAACGTGTTCCTCGGTGCGCTGGGGCAGTCGTTCTATTCGCTCTCCATCGCCATGGGGTGCATCTGCACCTATGCCAGCTACTTCTCGCGACAGACCAATCTGCTCAGCTCGGCCGTACAGATTTCGGTGGTCGACTCGCTGGTGGCCATCCTCGCCGGACTGATGATTTTCCCGGCGGCGTTCTCTGTGGGCGTGAACCCCGACAGCGGGCCGTCGCTCATCTTCATCACCCTGCCCAATGTCTTCCAACAGGCTTTCGGCGGACTGCCTGCGGTGGGCTTCGTGGTGTCGCTGCTGTTCTATGCGCTGCTGTCGTTGGCAGCCCTCACGTCGCTCATCTCCCTCCACGAGGTGAGCACGGCCTTCTTCTACGAGGAACTGAAAATCACACGTCGGCGCGGTGCCCTCATCGTCACACTGTCGTGCATCGTCATCGGCGCGTTCTGCTCGCTCTCGCTCGGGGCTGTCGACGGACTGACCATCGCCGGAAAGTCGCTGTTCGACATCTTCGACTTCGTCACCGGACAGCTCTTCCTGCCCATCGGCGGATTCCTCACCTGCTTGTTCCTCGGCTGGTATGTGCCCAAGCGCATCGTTCGCGACGAGTTCACCAACTGGGGCACGCTCTCGGGTCGCTTCTTCGGCATCTACCTGTTCCTCATCCGCGTGGTCTGCCCCGTGTGCATCGTCGTCATCTTCCTCCATCAGTTCGGCCTGATATAAAAAGTTGAAAAGTTGAACGGTTAAGAAGTGAAAAGTGACAAGTGAAAAGAGAAAAGTCTCCATTAGCATGTAGGGACGCGGCGTGCCGCGTTAAAAAATGAGGAGTTGAAAAATTGAAAAAAATAAATAGTAAATAGTAAATAGTAAAATCGTAAATATAATAGATGGGCAAATCAGACAGAGGAAATTTCGGGACCAAGATTGGTGTCATCCTGGCAACGGCTGGCTCGGCTGTGGGGCTGGGTAACATCTGGCGCTTCCCCTATATGACGGGGCAAGACGGCGGGGCAGCCTTCATCCTGATTTATTTCGTCTGTGTGCTGCTGCTCGGCATTCCGGGCATGGTGAGCGAGTTCATCGTCGGGCGGCACGGTGCCTCGAACGCAGCCACCGCCTACCGCAAGCTCTCCGGTCGCGGACCCTGGGGCATCATCGGCTACATGGGCGTGTTCACCTCGATGATTATTCTGGGCTTCTACGCCGTGGTTGCCGGATGGTGCCTGCAATATCTCTATGCTGCTATCGTGGGTGAGATTTCGGGCAACGCCGACTATGTGGCTGAATACTTCCGGACGTTCTCATCCAATCCCGTCAAGCCCACACTGTGGACCGTCGGCTTCATCCTCATCACCCACTGGGTGGTCGTGCACGGCATACGCAACGGCATCGAACGGGCCAGCAACCTGCTCATGCCCACGTTGTTCGTGTTGCTCGTCGTCATCGTCATCGCCTCGTGTTCGTTGCCGGGAGCAACCAAAGGCATCGACTTCCTCTTCAAACCCGACTTCTCGAAGGTTGACCACAACGTCATGCTCGACGCGCTGGGCCAGGCGTTCTTCTCGCTCTCGCTCGGCACGGCCTGCCTCTGTACCTATGCCAGCTACTTCTCGCGACAGACCAACCTCGCTCGGTCGGCTACGCAGATAGCACTCATCGACTCGCTCATCGCCATCCTCGCCGGACTGATGATTTTCCCGGCGGCGTTCTCCGTGGGCGTGAAGCCCGACAGCGGTCCGTCGCTCATCTTCATCACCCTGCCCAACGTCTTCCAACAGGCCTTCGGCATGGTGCCCGCAGTGGGCTACGTCATCGGCATCCTGTTCTATGCACTGCTCGCGCTGGCTGCCCTCACGTCGACCATCTCCATGCACGAGATTGGCACAGCCTTCTTCTTCGAGGAACTGAAAATCACGCGACGTCGAGGCGCTTGGATTGAGACGCTGGTATGCTGCACCATCGGCGTCGTCTGCTCGCTCTCCTGCGGAGCCGTAGAGGGGCTGACGCTCTTCGGCAAGTCGGTGCTCGACTGCTGCGACTACCTCACCGCACAGATTCTGTTGCCCCTCGGGGCCTTCCTCACCTGTCTGTTCATCGGATGGTTTGCACCACGGAACATCGTCAAGGACGAATTTACCAACTGGGGAACACTGCGCGGCACGTTCTTTCGGGTCTATCTCTTTGCCGTACGCTTCATCTGTCCCATTGCCATCCTGGCCATCTTCCTCCACCAGTTTGGGATGATTTAAAAAGTTGAAAATTGAAAATTGAAAGTTGAAAATTGAAAAGATGCTGAAAGAATTTCTCTACCTGACAAAATCTGACCGCAAGGTAATGACGTTTCTGCTGATTCTGTTAGTCGCTATCTTGGGCGTACTCTTCTTTGGTAAAGGTGGGGAATCTAACGAACTGACGTTTGTCGAGGACTCTGCCAAAAATCAAAAATCGCCCATTTCATCGAGATTTTTTGAACAAAGAAACAGCTATCGCCAGTATCCGCCACGCCAATATTACTATAACACGGAGGGCGTGCGCCACGAGTTGTTCCCCTTCGACCCGAACACGGCCGACAGCACCCAGCTCCTCCGACTCGGACTGAAGCCCTGGCAGGTGCAAAACATCTATAAATATCGGGCTCGGGGCGGCGTCTACCGAAAGCCTACAGACTTTGCACGACTCTACGGACTGAGTGTGGACGATTACCGACGGCTGGAGCCCTACATTCGTATCGAGGGCGACTTCCGTCCGGCTGCCGAGGTGATAGCCGAAGAACAACAGGCTTCGCGCGACACCGTGAACTACCCCGTCAAGCTGAAACCCACCGAGCACATCGGTCTGAACACCTCCGACACCGCGCAACTGCGAAAGGTGCCGGGCATCGGACGCTACTATGCCCGCGAGATAGCACGCTACCGGCAGCAGCTGGGTGGATTTGTAAACGTCAACCAACTGCGCGAGATAGACAACTTTCCCGAAGAGGCTCTGCCTTATTTCACGATAGGCAATGCGCCGGTCAGGAAGATGAATGTGAACAAGCTCACGCTGAACGAACTGAAACGACACCCTTACCTCAACTTCTACCAGGCTCGCGCCATCAACGACTACCGACGGCTGAAGGGACCGCTCAAAAGTCTCGAAGACCTGAGCCTGTTGCCCGACTTCACACCACAAGACATCGAACGGCTGCGACCCTATGTGGAGTTCTAAGAAATGTTGAAAGACTTATAACGCGGCACGCCGCGTCCCTACATTCTAATGGAGTTTCCGTATTATTCCGTGTTCATTCGCTGCAAATTTAACGCGGCCTTCCAAGCCCCCCGTAGCCGACCGCCGCAGCGATAGTGCATAGTTCATAGTGTAGAGTGTAGAGTTGGTTGGCGCATCGCAGTCATTATTCATTATTCATTACTCATTAGCGAAGCGCCTTCCCCTACATTCTAATTTACACAGCGAATGATGTTTCGGAAAGCTATATGGGCCATATAACTCAGCTATATGGGCCATATAACCGACCTATATGGGCCATATAACTTTCCAATACGGGCCGTTTTACTTTGCAGAAGTTTACCCCTGCTGTGACCTAATTTTTATAAATATCTTTGCATTGTGAAGATTTTTGTGTATTTTTGTATGCAAATAACATGAAATGATGAAAACAATACAATTTTTGTTGCTGCTGAGTGCAGTGTTTGCAGGTTGTGGCACGGCGACAGCCCAGACTTACCAGAATCCTGTGTTGCGTGGTGTAGCCGATGCCGGCGTCATCCGATATGGCGGAAAATACTACATGGGCGGTGTGGCAACATTGGGCGACTTCTTCATCAGCACCGACCTCACCCACTGGGATGAGCGCAAGCACGTCTACGACTTCGATACCGACTACAACAAAGGCACGGGTGCAGGCAACAACCAGGTGCACTCCGACGACATCATCTACAGCGGCGGACTGTTCCATCTGCTGTTCTCGGCAAACTACTGGGGCAAAGACCGCCATATCGTCCACATTGTTCATGCCACGTCGCCACACATCGAAGGCCCTTACACCGAGGTGCGCGACGACCAGTGGATGGAAAACCGCATCGACCCGCAGGTGTTCTGCGACGAAGACGGCCGACACTACCTCTATATGGTGAAATTCACCGACGGCAACACCATCTGGGCCCGCCCCATGAACCCCGATTTCTCGTTTGCGGGAGAGGCGCAGCAGCAGTTCTCGTCGCAACCCGGCACATGGGAGACGATGGACAACCGCGTGGCCGAAGGGCCGTTTGTCATCAAATATCACGGTCGCTACTACATGATGTACAACGCCAACCACACCGCTGCGGAGTATGGCAACTACCGACTGGGCGTGTGCGAGGCCGACAGTCCAATGGGGTTTAACCCCGGCGGGAAGTATCCGTGGCCGGTGGTGAGCCCGCAGACCGAACTGCTCGAGAACACGTTCACCGACCTCATGCGCTACGGCAGCAAGGGCTACAACGCCATCGACCTCAATGCCGACACCATCCGGTTCTCCGTCGACGACAATCTGCACCCCACCGACCTCCGTCTGAAGCTCGCACAACGTGGCGGTGTCAACGTCAGTTTGAACGGTCATGCCCTCGAGACAAATCCTCGCAGCGACTACCGCCTCATGACCATTCCTGCCGACTGGATACATGCCGGTGTCAACGAGTTCATCGTCAGCAAGGAGAAGGGCAGACTGGTTGCACTGGCACTCTACGACACTTCGGAACAACCTTGTCCCTTCACCGATGGTCCGCTGCTCCTCACACCCGGTCAGCCCAACATCGTACGCGGACCGAATGGCTGGCAGTGGTGGCTGTCGTATATGGCAAACGAAGGGTTCCGACGCGACCAATACATCGACCGCATTCACTTCGTCAACGACCGGCTGACGGTCGACGGTATCAGCGGACACAACACGCCCGCCCGAGAGGCCCCTGCCCGTCCGCAGTATGAGGGCACGAGCGTCGACAGTATTCCCGAGGCCGACAGCTATCTGCTCGAGGCCACCGCACGCCCCTCTGAGAACAGTCCTGCTGAGGTCTGGCGCATAGAGAAAAACCACACTCTGTTGAACGTATGGAAAGACCACGTGAAAGTTGTCGACAACCAGCCTGCGCCCGCAAATCTGTGGCAGCTCGTCCGTCAAACATCACAGAACTATCACATTGATTATCTGTCGTTCAACGAGGGATGGGACGAGTATGCCGACCACTTCAGTGGCTGGCAAGGTCTCACGGCCGACCAGCGCGGGCTGGTGCTTACCGAAGGGTCGTGGATGAAAGGGTCGGCAGCCGGCAACTACGAGTTCTCTGTCTGCTTCAACAATCGCACGCCCGATCGTGGCAAGTACGGCGTATATGCCGCCTATCAAGACGAAAAGAACTTCGTCAAGATAACCATCGACGCCGACAGCCGACAACTCATCAGCGAGCACTGTCGCAAGGGAAAGACCACGCGCACCGCTCATCCGCTCGCCTATACCGACGTCCATTATCCCGACATCAAGTACAGCGACAGCTTCGAAAAGCAATACCGCTTCAGCTCGCCGACCTATGTGAGCGAGGTGTGGTATCCGCATCTCGATGCCGACAACGACACCTACGCCCGTGAGCTGTCGCTTGAGGAGGCAGCCCAGCGTTCCTACAACGACGACATGGCTGCGCGAATGACACTCGAATATCTCGACAGCGACGATAACGACCGATGGAAACCCGTCAGCTACAACATCGCCGACAGCAACCACCGCGCCTGGCAGCGCGTCAGCTTCCCCGCCGTCAAGACCACCGCGCTCCGACTCATCAATCGCGACCCGAAGCTCAACGACCGGTTGGTCTACCAGCTCAAGACCACACGCCAGTTCGAGGCCGCTCAGCAGCTGCGCATAGAACGTCGGGCTAAGACGATTCAGGTGTATGTGGGCACCCGCCTCGTCGACACCATCACGCTCGCCAAGGACGTACCCGCCCGTATCGGACTCCATGCCGACGGTCAAGCCGACGTCTCTGTCAGAAACAATCTCTATTACCCCATTTTCTAATTTCTTGCCAATACAAACCTTGCCCAAAATGGGGCAAGGACAAATAGGGGAGAGGAAAAAAAGAAAAGCCCTGCTCGGGCGATTGCCGTCACAGGGCCAAATGAAAGGAGGAGTGGTACCTCCAGGAATCGAACCGGGGACACACGGATTTTCAGTCCGATGCTCTACCAACTGAGCTAAGGCACCATTCTTTTCTTTTGCGGGTGCAAAGGTAAGGGAAAAAAGTCAGTCCTGCAAATTTTTCTGCAAAAAAATTACAACAAGGCAGAAAAAACTTCGATTCTCTTTCCGTTTTTCCTCATCCTCACACCGTTTTCTTAACCCGATTTCATACTTTTTCCCCAAAAAATTTGTGAGTATGACTTTTTTGCCGTACCTTTGCATCCGCTTTCCGCATGTGAGCCAACGCGGCACGCCGCGTGAAAACACATCGGTAGGCTTTCGGGATGTAGCGCAGTTGGTAGCGCACTACGTTCGGGACGTAGGGGTCGGGCGTTCGAGTCGCCTCATCCCGACAACGCAAGGTTGTCAATCGCAGG
>CACYRB010000043.1 GCA_902776685.1 uncultured Prevotellaceae bacterium | reverse complement strand
CGCTTATAACAACTTTATCTCCTTTTTGATCGACTACCTGAAACGGGATCTCACTTTGCAAAGTGATATATCCTGCCGGCGGCGAAACCTCCGTTAACTTGTAATACCCTTCCGGTAAAGTCATCGTAAACCGGCCATCTGCTCCGCTTGTATAGACACCATTAGTTGCGTGGGCAGTGTCCACTGTATAACGTTCGTAAGTACCGTTCGCTGTATCCGATCTGGTAAGCTCAAACTCCGCTCCCGGCAAGGTGCGCGCCACATTGGTTTCGTCCACTTTCAGAACGCCGATATCCATAACCTGTCTTTTGTCTGTGCGTTCTATCTTAAGCGTTCCAATCGCTCCGATATCATCCTCTGCGACACTGCTGGTTAGATAACTGGTCTTTCCATTTACGATATAAACCCATTTGTTCTTTTCCTCATCAAACATGATCGTGATTTCCGTATCGTCAAGAATGTAACCATTTGGCGCCGTTGTTTCCTTGAGCGTGTATGTTTTCTCTTTCCTCAGCCCGTAGAAAACAAGCTCCCCTTTACTGTCTGTTGTAAGCGATGTAGCAGCAGTCTCACAGCTTCTATCTGCAACAGTTTTTGTGCAAAAGCCTTTTTGGTTGTTTCCATTGTCATACGATAAAAAAATCTTCTGCAAAGGTAATGTAAAAAATCGAGTAATCGAAAGAATTGAAAGTGTTTTTCCCTTTTGTGCAGTAAAAACCGTCAGTTTTCGGTTACGACTTTGTGAAACCGAGGCTCAACACGCTCAGCTTGACGTTGCTGGCTTTCATCAGTTCCTGTCCGCACGAACAGATGGTGGCACCTGTGGTCACCACGTCGTCGACGATGAGCAGGTGGCGGTCGGCGACCTTCTCGGGTTGTCGCAGTTCGAACACCCCCTCTACAAGTTCGGTGCGTTCCTGTCGGTTGACCTGCGTCAGACTGCCGGTGAACACGTTGCGGCGAATGGCTTTTGCCAAGATGGGCAGTCCGGTTGCCTCGGCCACGCCCCGCGCAATCTCCTCCGCCTGGTTGTAGCCGCGTTCGCGTTGTCGGACACGCGCCAGGGGGATGGGCACAATGGCGTCGATACCGTCGAAGAAACCGTTGCTGGCAAACTCGCGGGCGGTGAACAGTCCCATCGACCGCGCATAGTCGGGGTGTCGGTGATATTTCAGGTCGTAGATGGCAAGACCCGACTCTGCATGAGGCTGATAAAAAAACAAGGCAGCCGCGCGCTCGATGGCAATACGCCCCCAGAAGCATTGCGCCATCTCGTTGTCGTAGGCATTCGCCGCAAAACCGGTACGCGGCAGGTGCAGGTTACAGCGGCAGCACAGCACCTCTTCGCTTTCGGCCAGCCGTGCGTTGCAGGCTGCACACGCCCTTGGCGACATCAGGTCGAACAGACGATGCCAGAAACTAACCTTCCTCGTTGGTGTCGTCTGCTTCATAGTCTTCTGCGTCGTCAATGCACTGGCTGATGATGTCGAAGGTGAACCCGCGCGACAGGGCATAGCGCACGAGTTTGCCGCGAGCCTCATAGTCGGACTCGGCCTTGAGCGTGCGCTGCTTGGCTTTGAGCAGTGGTTTCAACACCTCGATGTAAGAAAAATCGTCGATTTCATCGAGAATTTTCATCTGCGTGGCTTTGTCGATTCCCTTTGTCCATAGTGCCTGCTCAATCTTGCGCCGTCCCCATTTGTTGTAGGCAATCTTGTCGCGGACGAAGGCACGGGTGAAGCGCTCGTCGTCGACATATCGTTGCTGGGTGAGGTAGGCCATGATGCGTGCCTGAGCCGCTTCGTCGGCAATGCCCCAGCGGTTGAGCTTGTCGAGCATCTCGCCCGAAGAGTGCTCGCCGCGGGCGCAGAGGGCGGTGAGCTTGGCGAGTGCCTCTTTCTCGGTCATTTCTTTCTGTATCATGATGTCTGGTCTTTTCTTGCACGGACGAATCGCTGTTTGCCGAACTGGTCGGACTTCGGAGAAATGTCGATGAAACCGACGTTTTTTAGCATCAGACAGAGCGAATCGGCATGGAGAGGATTGATTTCAAAATAGAGCAGCCCGTCGGGTTTCAGCGACTTGGCGGCATAGCGGGCTATGGCGCGATAGAACAGCAGCGGGTCGTCGTCGGGCACGAAGAGTGCCGTGTGGGGTTCGTGGCTCAGCACGGTGGCCGACATGGCCGACTTCTCGCACTGGCAGATGTAAGGCGGATTGCTCACAATGACGTCCCACAGGTCAATGTCGTCGGGCGGCGAAAGGGCATCCTGACGACGGAACGACACGCTGATACCGGCAAGCCGTGCGTTTTCGCGGGCGATGTCGAGAGCTTCCTCGGAGAGGTCCCATGCCGACACGCGTGCGTGAGGGAAGCGGGCAGCCAGACTGACGGCGATGCAGCCCGACCCTGTGCCGATGTCGAGAAGGGAAAGCCCCCTCCCAACCTCCCCCTGAAGGGGGAGGAGTCCAGCCGAGCTGCGCGATTGAAACCCCTCCCCTTCGGGGGGAGGCTGGGAGGGGGCTTCCACCCACAGGCACAGCTCTTCGGTCTCGGGACGGGGGATGAGCACGGCGGGACCGACCTTGAACCTGCGGCCGAGAAACGTCTCAAACCCCAGCACATACTGCACAGGCTTGCCCGCGCACAACCGCTCCATCTGCACGGCAAGCTGTTGCCGCTGGTCGGCCGACAACCGCGACAGTCCGTCGCACAGCACGTCGGCCCACGACAGTCCGTAGCCCTCTTCGAGCAACAGCCTTACCACGGCGCGGGCTTCGCCTTCGTCGTAGATGCCGCCGAGCTGCCGGCACAGGTCGCGGTGAGATGTATTTTGGTCTGTCGTCATGACTTATCGTCTGAATGAAAAGCTTTCATCGCTCAATAGTTTATCTTTCACAAAGTAATATAATATATATTACTCGGTAATATAATATATATTACTAAGTAAAAGTATATATATTACTTGGTAATATAATATATATTACTTTGTGAAAGTTTGTCTTTGAGGTTGCGAAACACATTCTTTTGCTGGTTTATACCTTATTATATATATAGGTAGGGTGGTGTTATACTGCCGAGGGCAGGACTATCATGATGGTCTTCAGCCGCACGTAGTCTTCTGAGAGATACATCAGTCCGCCGTAGGGGTTGGCCTTGCCCCACGAGTTTTTGGCGATGTAGTAGCGACGCCCCTGTCGGTCGCGGGCAATGCCCATGAGCATCATGCAGTGGTCGTCGGTGGTGCGCCGCGTCTCAAACTCGCGCTGACGCTGCGCCTGCGTCGCGCCTTTGCTGACAGAGGCAGCCACGTCGGCGACACCTTTCTTGAACGAAAATCCCTTTTCGCTGATGTCGCCCTCCCAGCAGACGGGGTGACCTGCGCGCAGGCTGCGGTCGATGTGCTGCATGAGTGTGTCGATGGGCACGTTGTGGCAGGTGTCGGCATAGAGGTTGTCGGGCACTTCAATCGCAAACGACTGTCCGAAAGGGTGGTGGGTGAAGCTGGTCAGCGTGGTGTATTCGTCGCGGCGGCACACGCTGTGGGCAAACTCCAGCGGGGTGTATTCGGCACTGAGCATGAAGACGTGGAGGGGCAGGAAGCCGGTGGCTTCGTCGAGCAGGTCGTCGGCCTGGCGCATGGCCTCGCCGAGCGACGGCTGCAGGCGGGTGCGCTGCATGAGCCTGCGGCTGAGCACGCTGTAGTCTACCTGTTCGCGGGGCTGGAACGAGTGGGTGGGCTCTGCACCGAACCGTTGTATCAGACGGAGCAGCATGGGTGCAACGCCGCGGTCGGCGATGGGCTTGCGGAAGTTGGAGAGATAGTAGCGGCGGGTCTGCTCAGTGAGATATTGGCGGATGACGTAGTCGGCCGAGAGGCTCACCGAGTCGCCACGGACGATGTGCTCGGTCTCGATGGTGGCGAGCATGGCATAGACCCAGCAATACTGGCTGTGGCCCTGATCCTTCACCTCGGTGATGGGCAGTCGCACTTCGTCGGTGAACTGTGCTGCCCCTTCTTTCTTTTCTTCGCAACCGCACAACAGCACGGCAGCGAAGAACAGCCACAAATATGCGATGGCTTTTCCCGCTCTTTTTGTCATACTTGTTGCAAAAGTAAGAAAAAATTACATAATTATAAAATTTTTTCCTACTTTTGCAGTCATGAATGTGAATATCAGCGACTTTGAAGTGATGGCTCCCGTGGGCTCGCGCGACTCGCTTGCCGCCGCCATCAAGGCCGGGGCCGACTCGGTCTATTTCGGAGTGGAGCGACTGAACATGCGTTCCCACTCGGCCAACCATTTCACCATCGACGACCTGCGCGAGATTGCCGCCACCTGCGAGGAGCACGGCATCCGCTCCTATCTCACCGTGAACACCATCATCTATGGCGAAGACCTCGACACCATGCGCCAGATTATCGACGCAGCCTGCGAGGCTAAGGTGTCGGCTGTCATTGCCAGCGACGTGGCTGTGATGATGTATTGCCGCGAACGGGGCATGGAGGTGCACCTCTCTACGCAGCTCAACATCTCTAACCTCGAGGCACTGCGTTTCTATGCACAGTTTGCCGACGTGGTGGTGCTGGCGCGCGAGCTGAACATAGACCAGGTGGCAGAAATCTACAAGGGCATCGTCGTACAGGACATCCGCGGGCCGCGCGGCGAGCTCATCCGCATCGAGATGTTCTGTCACGGCGCATTGTGCATGGCCGTGAGCGGAAAGTGCTACATGAGTCTGGCCGACACCGGACGCTCGGCCAACCGTGGCGAGTGTATGCAAATCTGCCGCCGCAGCTACATCCTGACCGATGCCGAGACGGGCAATCAGATTGAGGTGGACAACAAATATCTGATGAGCCCGAAGGACCTGAAGACCGTGCGTTTCATCGACCGGCTGATGGAGGCCGGCGTGCGCGTGTTCAAGATTGAAGGTCGTGCACGTGGACCCGAGTATGTCTATACGGTGACAAAGGTCTACAAAGAGGCCATCGCGGCTGCACTCTCCGAAAAAACGGGAAAAACCGGACCTTCCGGGCAATCCGAATTTTCCGAGGAAAAGAAAGACGAATGGGACCGCCGACTCGCCACCGTCTTCAACCGAGGCTTCTGGGATGGCTACTACCAGGGGCAGCTGCTGGGCGAGTGGAACAAGAACTACGGTTCGAATGCCACCGAGCGAAAGCAACTCGTCGGGAAAGTCACTAAGTTCTTCTCGCGGCTGAGCGTGGCCGAAGTGGCTGTCGAAGCCTCTACGTTTGAGCTTGGCGACCGTCTGCTCATCACCGGTCCCACCACGGGAGCGCTGTGGGTCGATGCCACCGAGATTCACGGCGACGACGGTCAGCCCGTCAGTCTTGCCGAGCAGCGTCACCGCGTCTCCATCCCCGTACCCGAGAAAGTCCGCCCCAACGACAAGGTGTTTAAAATCATCCCAGCCAATCCCAGTTAATCCCAGAAAATCCCAACAAAAGAATATGACTACCATCAACGAATTGCAAGACCAGGTCATCGAAGAGTTTGAGGGCTTCGACGACTGGATGGACAAATACCAGATGCTCATCGACCTCGGCAACGATCTGGAGCCACTCGACGAGAAGTACAAAACCGAGCAAAACCTGATTGACGGCTGCCAGAGCCGTGTGTGGCTGCAAGCCGACTATCGCGACGGACTCGTCTGGCTGCAGGCCGAGAGCGACGCCCTCATCGTGAAAGGCATCATCGCCCTGCTCATCCGTGTGCTCAACGGGCACACGCCGCACGACATTCTCGAGGCCGACCTCTATTTCATTCCGCGCATCGGACTCTCCGATCACCTCTCGCCCACACGCGCCAACGGTCTGCTCGCCATGGTGAAGCAGATACGCGCCTATGCCCTGGCCTATTCAATGCATAATGCATAGTTCATAGTGCATAATTGGGCTGGCGCATCGGTGGAGTATCGGCTTAAATTCCATTGAAAAATAAATTGTTAAATTGTAATTTAAAATGGCACGTAAGCTTAGAACCATAGAAATAGAGCGGATGTCGGTGGAGGAATTCCATCGGGCCGAGAAGATGCCCTTGGTGGTTGTGCTCGACGACGTGCGCAGCCTCTACAACGTGGGCAGCGTGTTTCGCACGTGCGATGCCTTCCGCGTCGAGAGCATCTACCTCTGCGGCATCACCGCCACGCCGCCCTCTACCGAGATTCACAAAACCGCACTGGGTGCGGAGGACAGCGTCGACTGGAAATATTTTTCCTCGGCCGAGGATGCCGTGACCGAACTGAAAGCCAAAGGCTACACCGTCTATGCCGTCGAACAAGCTGAAGGCAGCATCATGCTAAGTGGAGAGAGGAGAGTGGAGAGAGGAGAGAAGTCCCCCTCCAACTCCCCCCTGGGGGGGCGAGCTTCGCTCGGGATGGGTGCTGTTGCGGTCGTCCTGGGCAATGAAGTGAAAGGCGTGCACCAGAGCGTCATCGACCTGTGCGACGGCTGTCTTGAGATTCCGCAGTATGGCACGAAACACTCGCTCAACGTCTCCGTAGCCGCCGGCATCGTCGTCTGGGAATTTTTTTCTAAGTTCTGCCACCATTTGGCGTAGCCTTCTCGTACTTTTGCAAAAAAAATCAAGAAATATATGGCAGAAAACGACAGAGGGCAAAGCCTGATTACCAAGTACGTCTGGGTGATAGATACCATCCATCGCCGACAGAAAATCTCGTTCAAGAAACTGAATGAGCTCTGGCTTCGTGACGACATCAGCCGTGGTGTGGAGATTCCCAAGCGCACCTTCGACAACTGGCGATATGTCATCTGGGATATGTTCGGTATCAATATAGTAAATGAGAACCGCGGTGAATACCGCTACTATATTGAAAACGTGGAGGACATCAGCAAGAACGGAATGCGCTCGTGGCTCTTCAACACGTTCTGCGTGAGCAATGCCCTGGCCAACAGTCAGACCGTAAAGGACCGCATCCTGTTGGAATACGTCCCATCGGGCCAGCAGTATCTGCAACCCATCGTCGAGGCGATGAAGGAAAACCGCGTCATCAACATCACCTACCACAGCTATTGGAAAGACGAAGCAAACAACTTCGACGTGCAACCCTACTGCGTAAAGCTCTTCCGGCAACGCTGGTACATGGTGGGACTCAACACCAACGCCTATTACCACGAGAAAGGATTGCGCATCTACTCGCTCGACCGCATCCACGACCTGCAATCCACCGACGAGACCTTCCAAATGCCGAAGGACTGGGATGCCAAGGAGTTCTTCGACGACTTCTTCGGCATCATTGCCGACCAGCGCGTTGAGCCCGAGACCGTCAAGCTGAAGGTGTCGGCAGGTCAGGCCAATTATATCCGCGACCTGAAACTACACGAGACGCAAGACGAGATAGAGCGC
Organism: uncultured Prevotellaceae bacterium; assembly: GCA_902776685.1. GTDB lineage: Bacteria > Bacteroidota > Bacteroidia > Bacteroidales > Bacteroidaceae > Prevotella. The sequence goes on along the minus strand of CACYRB010000043.1, from coordinate 24,751 downwards.
AACGAAGAGTACTGCATCTTCAGCTGCAGACTACGGCCAACCTTCGACTTCATGCAGGAGATACTGCGCAACGGAGAAGACATGGAAGTGCTCGAACCCCTCTGGCTCCGACAGGAAATAGCCGGGATGGTAAAACGAATGTGGAACAAATACAAAAAGTAAAAAAGTAAATCAGATGGCTATGACAATCAGTGATGTAACTCTAAAGCATCTTTGCCAAAAGTATCGTCATGATATAGCTACAGGTACTAACAGATTTTTGCCAGGAATCAAAGTACGCTATGTCGCAGCAAATAAGAAATTCGGCTATGCCTATTTCGGCAATTTCTTCTTCTTTGGCGATGACTTCTATGTTTGGGAGCAGGATGAGAAATATGCCGAAGACCATAACCAAGACATTGTTGAGGAAGTGTTTGGCGATGAATGTAAAGGGCGTGGCTATGCCCGCAGAGTTTTATTCGCAGGTGTCCTTACAGACTTTTCCGATGACAATGGAGAAGGAATCTATACAGGTGATGTCATAAAACTGACAAAGGAAGAAAGTATAGAATACTATGCAGTTGGAGCCTGGAGCCGAGAAGACGGGAACGGAGAGTATTGTTTCATCCTTGACAACCACAACTGGTCGTTGGAAGAATGTCAGCACCAAAATTATCACATGACACGTGTGGGGACAGTGTTCTTCCAGTTGGGTGCAAGTGATTTCGTTGGTGTCAATCAGCGTGTCATGAATTTCAACGGATGGAGAGATACAGAAGAAGACATCCAGAAGAAAGTATTAATGGCAAAATATACGCCCAACTTCGACCAACAATTCTGGAGATATCAAGGTCTTGAGATATTGGGAGCAGAATATGATTGGAGATAAAATTTGAAACAATGAAAGATTTGAGTAAGCGAGAGCAGACTAATGCTCGTATAAAGTCTGCCGAGCGTGAAAAGTTTCGAGCAGGGCTCAAAGATTTTGCAGCAATAGATTTTGAAACGGCTAACAATGAACGTTCTTCGGTTTGTTCCGTTGGAATCGTCATTGTTCGTAATGGCGAGATAGTCGATACCTTCTACTCACTCATTCAGCCCGAGCCGAACTATTATAACTACTGGTGCTCGCAGGTGCATGGCCTTTGTCAGGCCGACACCGACGATGCCCCCGTCTTTCCAAAGGTATGGGCGCAGATAGAGCCGCTCATTGAGGGTCTGCCTCTTGTGGCTCATAACAAGCCTTTTGATGAAGGTTGCTTGAAAGCTGTGTTCCGTGTCTATCAGATGGACTATCCTGACTACGAGTTTTACGACACGCTGGCTGCTTCACGCAGAGCCTTCCGCTATCTGGAGAACCACCAACTCCACACCGTAGCCGCCGAATGTGGCTACCACTTAGAGAACCATCACCACGCCCTCGCCGATGCCGAAGCCTGCGCCTGGATAGCAAGGGAAATACTTTAAGAACTATATACTATATGGAAGAGGACAAGATTATCATATATCAGACGGAGGACGGACAGACACAGATTGATGTTCGCCTGGAGAATGAGACAGTGTGGCTGACGCAAGCTCAGATGGCAGAGTTGTTTGACAAGGATAGAACTGTTATTGGTCGTCACATTCGTAATATCTATAAGGAGGAAGAATTGGAGCAAGATATCACATGTGCAAAATTTGCACATATGGGTTCCGAAGGTGATCAGCGATATGAATATACAGCCTATAACCTCGATGTCATCATCTCTGTGGGCTATCGCGTGAATTCAAAACGAGGAGTAAAATTCCGCCAATGGGCTAATAAGGTCTTGAAGCAGTATCTCATAAAGGGCTATGCCGTAAACGAGCGCATCCGTAAGGAGCAGATAGGAGAGTTGCGCCAACTGGTGGGAATGCTTGGTAGAACTATTCAGAATCAGTCTCTGCTGTCGAACGACGAGACGAATGCCCTCTTCGAAGTGGTGACGAATTACACCTACGCTCTGGATACCCTCGACAACTATGATTACGAACGATTGACTATCGACAAGACGACAAAGGAAGAGCCTTTCCATGCTACTTACGAGAATGCGATGGAGACAATTAATGGATTGCGTGAAAAGTTTGGAGGTTCTGTATTGTTTGGCAACGAAAAGGACGACTCGTTCAAGAGCAGCATTGGACAGATATATCAAACATTCGGAGGCGAAGAACTCTATCCCAGTGTAGAGGAGAAAGCTGCCATGCTGCTCTACCTTGTCACAAAGAACCATTCCTTCAGTGATGGGCAACCGACGACAAACCGAGTGCAATCAAGCTCGATTGAATTGCTGAGGTGCGAAGGAGGAAGGCGAAGCCAACAAGCGCATTGCTGCAACCCTCTTCCTTTGGTTCCTCAACAACAACCACATCCTCTATCGCAAAGACGGCTCAAAACGCTTGGCGGACAACACTCTCGTTGCCCTAACGCTGATGATAGCCGAGAGCCGGACAGAAGAGAAAGACGTGATGGTCAAGGTCGTGGTGAACCTGATTAATCAGCAGAACGAATAACGCCCTTGCAGACGTAGAAGCTTGTGCGTGGATAGCAAGAGAAATATTATGACATTTAGCGATTCACACCCACTTTCTGCCTGAAAATTTGCAAGTTTTGTCATTTTTGATTACATTTGCATTCGAAAACATTGAGGGCAAAAAAGAAAAGTGATTTGAACATCACGCTGTAAAAGTAGATTCACGGAAATCTCGCAAATAGAAATGAATCTCTGCTATGATACGGCGAAGTGATGGTTCACGTCCCTTCATAGGGCGTGAATCGCTTCTGCTAATTTCAGAGATTCAGGCCATGCGAGAGCCTACGTGAAGAATTTGGTAAGAAGTCGGTTCCCGCTCTTTTGTATATTTGAACAATTAATTTTTAACTAAAGACATAATGTTATGAGCAAAGTATTTAGAATTACACCCAAACGAGTGAAACGCTCTAATGGGCAGGTGTTGACACCAGACATGTCAATCACCGTGACGACACGTTCGCACACCACTACTCCATTCTACAATGGAGCCGTAGAGGTTAAAGAGCAGTACATGCGCATGTATCAGTTTGACTACAAGAAAGCAGGCTGCTCAGTAAATGATTTTGAATTTGAGAAGTTGGACTAAAATATTGCGATTATGAACAAAGCGTTTAAATACATGGGTGTTGTATTTGTGATTGTGGGAGTATTCGTCGCTATTGCCAGTTATAAATATCTATCATCAGATAATGAAGTTGGTCCTAATCTTATTACGGCATTTGTTGGTGTTGTAATCTCAGCATTAGTTACGCTCGTTCTTCTTAGTGGACAAACAAAAGACGAAGAAGAAAAGGAAAGGAATTTGAATTTATACAAAGCAAAACAGAAAGTTTATTCCGGATTTGTTTTAAGTTGGTATAACGCACTTCGTGACGATCAAATAACAGAAACAGAGCTTAGGAATTTGCGTACGATTCTCTTTGGTAAAGTTTTTTTCTATGTTGAAAATCAGGATGTATATAAAGAAATCAATGAAAAACTAAAGGATTTATTGAAAAAGAATGACAAACTAGATGCTAATGACAGTCAAATGAGACGATTATTTTTAGACCTAGAGACCATTCTGCAAAATGATTTAAATGGCCTGCCAATGGATGATGCAGAAAGGAATTTATTTAAAGATATACAGAAAATAAAGAAGAAAATAAAGAAGAAAATAAACAAGATAATAAAGTATTTTAAACCAAAAGGGGATCTTAAACAAAATGAGGATCTAACCGATCTTAAGCGCAGTATTTTTTCTAATTTCAATAAAGTGATTGAAAACACAAAGGGAAATACCAATCAATTACAAACCTATGAAGATGCCGTTCCCAAACAAACGAAGGATGTGAATAACGATGTCGGAAATAAGCAGAATGAAAGGGGTAATTCTGAATCTAATGTAGAAACAAACAATGTTGCTGAACAGAATGAGTCAACATCAGATGATTCTCAAAGGTCGCTTGTTGAATATGGAGAATATTGGCGTACGAACCTACTAAAGCAGGTTGGTGAAGGCGATATTATTATGCTATTCAGACGAGGAGGCTATGGCTATGTCGGAGCATTTGAGGCTATTGGAAGAAGAATTTTCGATTTCGAAAAGGGTGAAGAAGAAATCCTATACTTTGGCGAAGAGAAACCTCGGTCTGTTGAAAACTTTAATGCAGATGTAGAAAAATACGACATCTACAAGAGCCGAGAAGATGGAGCTACTTTGTGTTCTAATCTCATAGTAAAACGTATTGCTTATGTTCCAGAAGGTGTGGGAAATCCTGGCGGAGTGTATCGCAGAACAATTTCTCGATATGATTCGCACTATGCGTGGTTATTAAAGAAAAGATTCCAGGAGAAAGAAGAATGAAACGAGAGTGAGTAGATATTAATTATGAAACATTTAATTAGATATAATTAGAAATATGGAAGCATCAAAAGTAAAAGCTCTTTTTTATAGAGACGTACGTTATGTTATCCCCTCTTATCAGCGGGCATATTCATGGGAAGGACAACAGCGTGAACAGTTCATAGAAGATTTACGCGACGTTTCTGACAAGTATTACCTTGGACACTTTTTATTTGAAAAAACAGATAATGGAAGCGTGTTGTGCTTAATCGACGGACAACAGCGACTAACAACTATCGTTATTTTTTTCAGTTGTCTTCGTCACGCGTTTTCCAAACGTTTTTCTACAGATGGAGATACCAAGAAGATATGTGACTATATTGATAGGCGATACCTTCGAGATCAAGATACAGAGCAACCTCATTTGGCTACTGTTGAAAACGACAATGTCTTTTTTATTCATGAGATAATCGATCGTGATAGCTTTGATGAAATGATTGACACTTCTTCAAAGAAAAGGATAAGAGATTGTCGAGAGTATTTCGATTCTGTCTTTGAGAAAGAAAGCAAAGATACTCTTCTTAAATGGCTTGAAATTGTCGAGGAAGCAACGGTCACAGAGTATCATGTTACAAAGAAATCGGAGGCAGCACAAATATTTGCATTCCAAAATGACCGAGGAAAATCACTTTCAAACCTCGAAGTTCTAAAATCATTTTTCATGTTGCAAATTTATTTGCGCGGAGAAAAAAGACAAGAAGAGTATGTGAACGACCTCAATAATTCATTCAGTGAAATATATGAATCAATCGTCAAGACAAAAGTCAAAGAAGATGATATACTACGCTATTTTTGGATGGCTTTCAGTAAATATGGATATAATACGGAAAATCCATTAAATGAAATAAAAGCATATTTCAAGAGTAAGGAGATAAAAGAAATCACTCTTTTTGCACAATTATTGTCGCGAGCATTTATTCAAGTCATTGCTATTGAAGCTGATCAAGATTTCTATATGATGAATCTTCGCAGATTAGACCGTATGGCTCAAAGCTATCCATTACTATTAAAGAGTAAGATTATGGCTAAAGTCGAAGAAAAGACCTATTATCGCTTGGTGCGCTTACTCGAAAATATAACATTCAGAGCTGCAGCAAGAGGTGGAAGGGCTGCTATTGAGAGCAGATTGAATAATATCTTGGTAAATGCCAATGACGATCAATCGTTCAATAGCCAAATTGATGTTTTCATTTCTGGAATTCCTTATGAGTATTGGAGTGACAAAGAACTCCAGAGTGCTCTCAATAGTGGTGGCATCTATTTCAACCATCGTATTTGTTCGTACCTATTGTGGCGTTATGAACAAAGTCTTTGTCCTCCCAATCATCCTAAAGAGCGTGTGAGATGGGAAGACATAATGAAGAAAGAAAGCTTGGAACATATTGCACCGCAAACGCCAAAAGATGAAGAGTGTGCCCATGGCTACGGAATATATAGAGATATTGAGAACCCTGAAAATGGTATAGAATCAGGAGAATGGCTTCATAGTATTGGAAATATGCTCCTTCTGTCACAATCTCAAAATAGTTCTGCAGGAAATAAAGACTTAAAAGACAAATTGGAAATCTATAAAGAAGAAAATAGTCTTATCCGACAGCAGCAGGAAATTGTGACATTTATGGATAATCCCGACAATCCTTTCTGGGATAAAGCTTGTATAGAAAGACGTGGAAAGCATATTATAGATGCTGCTTTGGCTATTTGGGATGTAAATCAGATATGATTCTTTAATGCTAACCTATATTTCCAATTCAGCCCATTACAAAGAAGTGCTTTCACGGGTGCAATCCGTGAAGCACTTGCTTTGGATTGGCACTGCCGATATTAAAGACTTATATGTTTATTGGCAGAAGAAAATTAAAAAAAATATGTAACTTTGCAACAGACAAACCAAATCTAAAGATGAGTAAAGTATTTAGAATTACGCCCAAACGAGTGAAGCGCTCAAATGGGCAGGTGTTGACACCAGACATGTCAATCACCGTAACAACAATGTCACACACCACCACTCCATTCTACAATGGAGCTGTAGAGATTAAAGAGCAGTACATGCGCATGTATCAGTTTGACTACAAGAAAGCCTGCTGCTCAGTGAATGATTTTGAATTTGAAAAGTTGGATTAAATAATAAATACACTAAAAATGGATTTTCTAAGAAAAGAAGAATTTGAATTGTTTACAAAGTATGCAGGAACATCTACCTATGATAATCCTGATGCTCACGAACAGCTAAAAAAATTGTATTATAAATTAGGAGAAATTTCAGATGCACTTCAAACACATGGTTTCCTAACTCACATTAGACGTAATCCTCTGAATCAAGGGCAGAAATTTGAAGGGTATCACTGGGCTCAATTATGTCCATCATATTGTCCTGATTCTGAGTGGAAAATCTTTTTTGTAATAGATTTTACAGCAAAAGGATTTGGAACTCACATAGATTGCAATCAACGCAAAGGATTATGGATAAATGAAAGAACAGAAAAATTACAGTTTTGGGAAGATTTGCCTGTGGAGAAAGTCTGCGAACTAGATAAAGATGAAATTGTTAATTGGGTGCTTAATTATTGTAATCGTCACAAAAAAGACTTCCTACAATTTGGAAAAGAATATAATATTATATCTTGTAAAAAACTTTTGAATATGGAAACATATAACACATTACTAATAAATAATAGAAATCTTATCCTCACAGGTGCCCCTGGTACAGGTAAGACCTATCTTGCCAAACAAATTGCTGCTCAGATGATACTTGGCAAAGAATATGATGAGAAAACTGCCTCAGAGGAAGAACAGGAGAAGATGAAGGAGCAATACGATTTTGTGCAGTTCCATCCTTCATACGATTATACAGACTTTATGGAAGGGCTACGTCCAATTGACAACAATGGGAACATATCTTTCCGCAGGGAGGATGGCATCTTCATGAAGTTCTGTCGCAAAGCTTTGGGCGCTTATAAAAAGGCAGTAGAAAAGAAAGAAGAAGCGCCCCAATATGTTTTCGTGATAGATGAAATCAATCGTGGTGATTTGTCAAAGATTTTTGGAGAGCTGTTCTTTAGCATTGATCCAGGATATAGAGGCGAAAAGGGAAAGGTGAAGACTCAATACAGTAATCTCTGGAAAGATGAGAGATTCGGAGACTCTGATTCATTTTATATTCCGGAAAATGTGTATATCATCGGAACAATGAATGACATAGACCGCAGCGTGGAGAGTATGGACTTCGCTATGCGACGTAGATTCGCTTTCAAAGAAGTGCAGGCTGAAAACAGAATGGAAATGATAGAAGAGAGCACCAAACTATCTCCTTTCTTCCCAGAGATAAAAGAACGCATGAACAATCTGAATCTTGCCATTCTCACTATCCAAGGTCTCTCTACGGCTTATCAAATTGGTGCAGCATATTTCCTCAAGCTGGAAAACTATTTGACAAATGAAGGGAAATTGGAAACTGACTCATGGAAGAGTCTATGGGATAATCATTTGTATGGTCTGCTGTTTGAATATCTGCGTGGCTTACCCAATGCCGAAGAAGATTTGGACACCTTGTATCGCGCATATACTTTAAAAGACAAATATAGGATGGAAAACAAGAAAGCAATAAAAATACCTTCTCAAAATGCCTAAGATTGTCCATTTGACAGACAACTATTCCGAAGGGAAGCACATAAAAGATAAGGATTGTGTCTCTGACATTCTGCAAATAGCCAGTATTGGCCGTTTGCAGAATGCCCCTGATCTTTTGGTGTTTCCTCACTCCTTTTCTGAATTGAAAGACGGAATAAGCGATTTAACTATCCTTACATTACGTGATGCCCAGTATGAAGGGAATGAATGTGTGTCGGTCAAAGCCTGCACAGGCAACTTGATGGGATTTGTAGGGGTAAACGATACATCTGTCAGTATTCATTCGCGTTTCACGCACAAGAAACATAATGGGGAGGTGGATGAGAATGCGCAAGATTTCTTTCTCTACTATCTTTTACAAAAGGTGTTCTCAATCAACATTTTTGATTTGGAACATACCAATAGCCGAGAGGACAAGGTGTTTGATTTTCTTCTCTTCCTGTTCCCTATGATGCTAAAGAAGGCATTGTCGCAAGGGCTTTTCAAAGAATACCAGACACGTTGTTATGATGACGCAAAGGTCAAAGGTGTCATAGATATAAACCGTTACATACGACATGACATTCCTTTCAAAGGTACTGTCAGTTATTCGACACATGAGCGTAGTTTTGACAATTCCATGACACAGTTGATTCGGCACACTATAGAGTTTGTCAAGCATCATCCATTTGGTTCAAGTATATTATACAAAAATAATGACATAATAGAATCTGTGAATCAAATAGTGCAAGCCACGCCATCCTATAATCATCGAGACCGTATGCAGATTCTTAATATGCACAGACGGCCGAAAGTGCATCCATACTTTACTAAATACAGAGATTTGCAGCAGTTGTGTGTGCATATATTAAGACACGAAGCACTGAAATATGGAAAAGAAAAGAACAAGATTCATGGTGTTTTATTTGACGGAGCTTGGCTATGGGAGGAATACCTTAATACAATATTACACGAATTAGGTTTCCATCATCCTGAAAACAAACGTCAAATAGGAGGATTTAAAATGTTTAGGCATCAGAATGAAGATGAACAAATAAGTAGAAACAGTAGAGTGCTCTTTCCTGATTTCTATAATGATGACTTCATTCTTGATGCCAAGTACAAACATTTGAATCGCGGAATTAGTAGAGAAGACCTTTACCAAGTGGTAACATACATGTATTGCAGAAAGGCTAATCATGGCGGATATGTTTATCCCGATGAAGGAACAAACTCATATAGCAGATATCAATTAGAAGGATATAGTGGATATATTCATTTGTTGCCAGTTTTAATTCCTCAAGACAAGTTGAACTATAACGCTTTCATACAAGCAATGGAGGAATCTGAAAACAGATTGAGAAGTCTCATTCAAGATTTGAAATAGTCTATTATGCTCACTTACATCTCTAACTCCGCCCACTACAAAGAAGTGCTTTCACAGGTGCAATCTGTGAAGCACATTCTTTGGATTGGTACTGCTGACATAAAAGATCTTTATGTAGAGGTGGGTAAGGAGAAGAAGCCTTTTTTGGCTCTCATTGCCCAACTCATCCGGCGCGGTGTGGAGGTAAGGCTCATTCATGCAAAAGAACCGGGACCGAACTTTCGGGAGGACTTTGACAAGTATCCTGTCCTGTTCGATGGTTTAGAGCGTGCGCTTTGTCCGCGTGTTCATTTCAAGATGCTTGTGTTCGACGGGAAAGAGGTGTATGTGGGTAGTGCGAATCTCACAGGTGCTGGCATCGGCATGAAAGGAAAAGACAAGCGTAACTTTGAAGCCGGCATCTTGACTGACGACCCGGAAATCGTTGAGCAAGCGATGAATCAATTTGATGAGGTGTGGAGAGGCAAGCATTGTAAATCGTGCAAGCGCAGAGACTATTGTCCAGACCCTATCAAGTAAAGTTTTATTGAGCATATCATTTTTCTTTGACCTCTGCCACCAGTTGGCAGAGGCCTTTGTTTTCTTTGCACCATGAAATCAATAAGACATAGAAATATGGAAAAGAAGACACTTCACATCGTTAGCAGTCTTTCTATAAAGGCGGTTGTAAGAGTGGGATTGGACGAGTTGGATATTTACCCAGAGATATCATATCTTCCCATTAATTTTTCTTTCGGATATATTCCTAAAGATTTCTCAGACAAGGAACTTTGTTTTGCGTTGGCTTCACACAACCAGATGGAAGCTTTTGACCAGTTGAAAGACTTTGTGACGACGGTCTATTCACAATATGAGAAGGTTATTGTGTGGCATGGATGGTCTGCACAAGAACTACTTATGCTTTACATGATGTCTGTTCTTACATATGACAACCTTTATCATATAGATGTTACAACATGTGCTGATATTATGAAAAAACATGGCTCATTGCCATATTTAGATATGAGTTATATCTGTCCTGGTGATATTAAGGACTTCAGTATGCTTTCTCTTGCTAAGAAGGTAATGGGTATAGAGAAAACAAAATACATAAATCAATGGAATCATTGGAAAGCCTCAACTAAGCCATATCGTTTCAGCAGTGCTGAAACTGGGATTATAGAAGAATACCCTGCAGACTTCATGGATGATACCATCATAAAGTATGCGAAAGAGGGGCGTGTACTCGGAGCTTTGATGGTTAAAGTATTTGAGGATTTTGATAATCTTTTCATAAGTGACAGTATTATTCTCAAAAGAATTTGTGAATTATATTGGGAACATAAATTAGATTTTACTGTTTCTATTAGAAATAATTAATAACAATAGTATCATACAAACGATATGAAAGCTTATCGATTCGTACATTTGAATGTCCATTCCCATTATTCAATAAATGATGGGTGTGCCAGCATAAAGGAACTGGTTGATGCTGCCATCAAAGACAAGATGCCTGGCATAGCTATTACTGACAATGGTAATATGTTTGGTGTGATGGAGTTTTTCGACTATGTTTCTCGTATCAACAATGAAAGACGACAGAAGGGGAAGAAACCTTTTAAGCCTATCATTGGTTGTGAACTGTATGTTGCACCAGGTGCAAAGGAGGACAAGAAGCTTTGCAAGCACTGCAAAGGATATCGCTTAACAGTCTTAGCAAAGAACTATCAAGGCTATAAAAACCTCATCAAGATTGTCAGTAATTCCTGGACTGATGGTTTCTATATGAGACCACGAACAGACCATCATGATCTGGAGAAATACCATGAAGGTTTACTCGTTCTCTCTGGTGGCGTAGGTAGTGAGGTATATTCCCATGTAGTAAGCGATGACATAGCAGGGCTTGATGCGACTATCAAATGGTACAAGCAAACTTTTGGGGAGGATTATTATCTGGAATTACAGCGTTGTGCTGATTTTGACTTAAAGAGCGACACACCGAGTGATCTGATGCTTGAACAGCAAAGGGTTAACGCCGTTCTTATGCAAAAAGCAAAGGAATCGGGTGTAAAGGTTGTAGCCACAAATGATGTTCATTATGTTGCTCCTGATGATTTGGCAGCTTACAATATCCAACAATGCTATGCTACAGGCAAGACGATGGATGAATTCGCCAAAACAGATATACTTCAATTCCGCTGGTTGACAAGCAGAAAACATATGTGCGAGTTGTTCTCAGATGTCCCGGAAGCTATAGCCAGTACGATGGAGATATTTGACAAGGTTGAGTTCTATGACATACGCCATGCTCCCATCGTTCCAGGTATTTACATTCCCAATGGTTTCGGGAATGAGGAAATAAGCGAGGAAGATGACTACTTAAAATACTTGTCATTTTCCAAAGCAAGACAGATATACGGGAAATCACTTTCTGAAGATGTGGCTGACAGACTGAAGTTTGAACTAGAAATTATAAGGCAAAGGGGAGCGTCTGGTTATTTTCTCTTTCTACAGAATATAATCAATATAGTTCAATCAGAGCTTGACGTATGGGTTGGCCCTGGACGTGGCTCAGCAGCTGGTAGTCTTGTGTGTTATTGCTTAGGTATTACTAAGATTGACCCATTAAAACATGACCTGCTTTTCGAACGGTTCCTAAGTCCAGAAGGCTCTATGTTTCCAGACATAGATGTTGACGTCGACGATGAACGTAGAGAAGATGTTCTTGAATTGCTTCAGCAGATATATGGCAAGGAATGCTGCGCTCATGTTGTTTCTTTCCGCGCATTCTCAACAGCTAATGCATTCAGCACGATAGCCAAAGCCAAGCAAATGCCTACTACTGAGACAATGGGTGTCAGCGAACTCTTGTCGTCTCATTATGGTTATTATTGGCATTCCATAAAAGATGCTATCAAGTATGAACCAGAGTTGAGAAAGCGAGTTCGTAAGGCAGGAGCATCTTTGCGTAACGCATTTGCCAATACAGCCGTATTAGAAAGGAAAATCCGTGGATTAGGTGTCCATGCTTGTGGGTTTGTTGTTGCTGACGAGCCAGTGTCTAATTGGGCACCTGTTTCAACTTGTTCCATAGAAGATTCAAAGGGTAATGAACAATTAGTGAACTGCACTCAATATGATGGATGGCATGTGGAATCATCCGGCCTTATTAAATTCGATTTTCTTGGTCTTAAAACGCTTTCTCAAATGAGGGATATATGTGTAAGTATCAAAGCTCACTATGATAAGGATTTCGATATTGAAAAGGTTCCGATTGATGATGAGAGGACAATGGAACTTTTCAAAACAGGCCAAACCGATGACGTGTTTCAGTTCAGTTCAAAAGGGATGCAAAAATACTTGCAAAAACTTCATCCTACATGCTTTGAGGATTTGGTCATCTTGAACTGTATGTATCGCCCAGTCATAATGGAAGATATACCAACGCTCATCAAGCACAAAAAATCAAAGAAAGGAATAAAGTATATCATTCCTTGTATGGAAAAGTACCTTCAGAACACATATGGCATCATTGTTTATCAGGAACAGTTGATGATGCTATCGCGCTTGATTGCCAACTTTGATAGAAGTGAGAGCGACTTGCTGAGAAAAGCCCTTGGTAAGAGGAAAACGGATGTGCTATCCATCCTGAGACCAAAATTCATAGAGGGTGGAATGAAGAATGGCCATAAGAAGAATGCTCTTGAAAAAGTATGGAATGAAATGGAGTGGAAAGGATTGTATGCTTTTAATAAGTCTCACGCTGTTTGCTACACTTGGTTGGCCTATCAAATGGCTTATTTGAAAGCCAATTATCCTGAAGAGTTCAAACAAGTCATGGAGAAATATTCAGACTGATTTCATAATAGGTCTTGTATTTATAAATTGAAATATCATAAAATTTCTTTTGATGATGAACTTTTCTTTGACCTCTGCCACCAGTTGGCGGAGGTCTTTGTTTACTTTGCATAAAATTTTTGTATAGAATTTAGTTATAAACCCTTTAATAAATCACATTATGGCAACATTAAGCAATGAGTTCATGCAGAAGATTTTGAATGAAGAAGCATGGAAAAAACTTTCAAGAAACGAAAGTGACTTCATCTGGTTTGAGACCTTGTTGGAGAAGTATCCGGACAAGGTGAGCTGGAGTGGAATCTCAAGTAACAGGGGCATACGCTGGACTATCCCGATGATTCAAAAATTCAAGAATCGCATCAACTGGGATTTTTTCTCTTCCACTATCGGTGAGGAGTTGCTGCCGGAAAACATTCTGGAAACGTTCAAGGACAAGTGGAACTGGCACATACTGTCTTCAAATAATCATGTGCCCTTGTCGTACGAATTGTTAGACAAATATGCAGACCTTTGGGATTGGGGGGAGATTATCGACCGTTACTGCAATAACTTCTTTGAAGGCCAAGGCATCGAGTTCTATGAACGCTACAAGGACCATATCCCAGCTGCCAAACTTCTGAATTCGAACCTTTGGGCAGAGATGGTCAACCAGCAAGAACGTCAACTGATTGCCGAAATCACGGCACAAGACGAACAACCAGACTGTCGATGACAATAGTATTAGTGAAAAATCTGGTCAATCGGCATTTTATCTCGGACTGGGGTAATAAATGTTATGATTTCTACGGAAAAAGTTAATTATCGACGACATTTTATTATCTTTGCACTCGTATACTCGTGTCGAACCGCCTCATAAGAGACTGGGGAGGCAACGGGGAGGGAGTGCTACATTATGGAATGCGTCGCTGACGCTTTGTTTTGGTTGTTCGAAACTGCCACTATCTAACGCGGCACGCCGCGTCCCTACATGCTAATGGAGGATTATTTGTTCAACATTATAACCTTTCAACATGTAACCAGGGCTATGGCAGACCGCGAACAGCGAACAGGCAGAAGCCAGATACCCCGCTTTCCTTTTGTAGCCGTCAAGAGCATTTTATGTAATCAGTCCGATTCTGGGTGTTTGGCGGACATTGAAACATGTTGTCGATAATGGTCATCATATCTGTCCTTAAACGATTAAAGAAAGTAAACCTTTGGAAAACGCTTTACTTTAACTTTCATTATTTCCCGTTCAAGACGGCTATCCATATTCCTGTCTTTATTTACAGGCGTTCTGACCTTTACCAGATGGGAGGAAAAATAGTTATTGATGCTCCCGTAAGTACAGGTATGATTAGGTTTGGCTCTCATGGTTTGGGAACTCAGGATTTGTTGTATTCAAGAACCATGTGGGATGTATCGGGTACATTGGTCATTAAAGGGGACGCAATTATCGGTCGCGGTAGTAAAATCAGCATTGGGAAAGGTGCAACGCTGACGTTAGGCGGACATTTTATTATAACAGGTAATTCCGAAATTATATGCCAAAAAGGGATTACGTTTGGTGAAAGATGTCTTTTATCGTGGGACATTCTCATAATGGATACCGACTTTCATCATGTCACTAATGCAGAAGGACAAATCATAAACTCCCCCAAGCCTATTACATTTGGTAATCACGTGTGGATAGGATGTCGAAATACTATTTTAAAGGGGGTATCAATAGCCGACAATACTATTATTTCGGCAAATTCTACTATTACTCGAAGCGTTACAGAGCCCAACTGTGTTATTGGTGGACATGGAAAGAGCCTTGAAATTATCAAAAAGAATGTAAATTGGAAATAGTTTAACTTTGTTAATTGGGCAGTGTCTCTATGTCGAAAAATGTGTTCGCGGAGTCTCACTTTTTGAGAAACGGATTCTCACAATGTGAAAAACGGTTTCTCAAGTCATGAGAAACGGATTCTCATAATGTGAAAAACGGTTTCTCAAAATCGGACCTTGATTTTGAGAAACCGCTATGTCTTTCCAATAGCCTGTTCAGGAGTTAACGGGAGTTAGCCGACGGCATCGGCGGAAGTTAGCAGTAGTTAGCGGACGATAGTTTAGATTGACATTAATGTTAACCTTAACTTAGTTCCCGTTAGCGTTCCCGTTAAAGTCTTTCGATGAGTTCTTTGATGCCCTCCGAGGCTCCTTTGGCAATGACTTCGACGTGCTGCGAGGCGCAGGTGTTGACGGGGTTGGGGTCGATGAGGTAGATGGGGCGGCCTGGGGGTACGAACTGTAGCAGTCCGGCGGCGGGGTAGACGTTGAGCGAGGTGCCTACGATGACGAACACGTCGGCCTGTCTGACGGCTTCGGCGGCAATGTTGATGTTGGGCACGGCCTCGCCGAAGAACACGATGTAGGGGCGTTCGAGCGAACCGTCGGCCGACTTTGCGCCGGGTGGAACGATACAATCGTCTTCGGGCAGCTCGCGCACGTAGCGCTCGTCGAACTGGTCGCGCGAGGAGCACACCTTCGCCAGCTCGCCGTGCAGGTGGATGATGTGCGATGAGCCTGCCCGCTCGTGCAGGTTGTCGACGTTCTGCGTCACCACCGTCACGTCGTAGTCGGACTCCATCTCGGCTATCAGCCGGTGACCTTCGTTGGGCTGTGCCTGATAGAGTTTGCGGCGCATGTTGTTGTAGAACTGGTTCACAAAGTCGGGGTCGGCCAGCCAGCCTTCGTGCGTGGCGATGCGCTCTACCGGCTCGTTCTCCCAAAGGCCGTCTTGTCCGCGGAACGTCTTGAATCCGCTCTCTACCGACATGCCGGCACCGGTCAAAAATACGATTCTCCTTTTCTTATTCATACGACATCTTAAATTAAAAATTTTTGTAATAATGTACAAAAATAATGATTTTTTTATGATTGTGACAAGACAATGGAAGAAAATTTGTAACTTTGCGCGAAAATTAATTGCACTCGGCAAATTGGGAATAAAATTCCCTTTGCGCTCGTTTGCAAAATTTTGCGCGAAAAATTAATTGACAACGAAAGAATATATGGACAAGAAAAGCTATGATTTGGGTCTGAACGTGGGCCAGCAGCTCTACGGCATGGGCATTCATGAACTGAACATCGACGATTTTGCCGCTGCCGTGAAAGAAGTTTACGAACGCTCGAAGAATCAAAAGGCCGACGGCGAGAAATATCTGGCAGAGAATGCCAAGAAGGAAGGCGTGAAGACGCTGCCCAGCGGTCTGCAATATATGGTGCTGAACGAGGGTACGGGCCGTTCGCCGAAGGCCACCGACCAGGTGCGCTGCCACTATGAGGGCATGCTCATCGACGGCACCATGTTCGACAGCAGCATTCAGCGCGGCGAGCCCGCAACCTTCCCGCTCAACGGTGTCATCGCCGGTTGGACCGAAGGCTTGCAACTCATGAAGGAAGGCGCGAAATATCGTTTCTTCATCCCCTATCACCTGGGCTATGGCGCCCGTGGTGCCGGCGGTTCCATCCCGCCATACGCCACGCTCGTCTTCGATGTTGAACTCATCGAGGTCGTGTAAAGGCAGTGGGATGCTTAAATGGTTGAAATATTCAATAATCAAAATAAATTATTAATAACAAGAAAATGAAAAAACTGACATTTGTAGCCATCATGGCTATCGCAGCCGCCACATTCACATCGTGCGGCAACTCGGCACCCAAGGCCGACTTGAAAGACAAAATTGACACACTGAGCTTTGCTGCCGGATATGCTCAGTCGCAGGGACTCACCGGCTACCTGATGCAGTCGGGTATCGACACCACCTATATCGACACCTTCCTGAAGGGTGTAGTCGAAGGTGCTAATGCCGGCGACGACAAAAAGCAGAGTGCCTACTACATGGGTATTCAGATTGGTCAGCAGATTGCCAACCAGATGCTGAAGGGCATGAACATGGAGGCTTTCGGTAACGACTCTACCAAGACTTGCTCGCTGCGCAACATCCTCGCCGGATTGGTTGCCGGTGCAAAGAACGAAAAGACTTTCGTCAATCAGATGGAAGCCCGTCAGCTGGTTGAGACCCTGATGACCGACGTGCGTGCCGAACAGTTCAAGGAGGTGAAGCTGGCCAGCGAGAAATTCCTGGCTCAGAAAGCCAAGGAACCCGACGTGAAGAAACTGCCCTCGGGCGTGCTCTATAAGGTCATCAAGGAAGGCACCGGCGACATCCCCAAGGACACTTCTTCGGTGAAGGTGAACTACGAAGGCAAGACCATCGACGGAACCGTCTTCGACAGCAGCTACCAGCGCAAGGAACCCACCAAGTTCCGTGTGAACCAAGTCATCAAAGGCTGGACCGAGGCTCTCACCCACATGCCTGTCGGTTCTACATGGGAGGTTTATGTTCCCCAGCAGCTCGCCTACGGTCCCCGTCAGTCGGGTATGAAGGGCGAAATCAAGCCTTTCTCGGCTCTCGTCTTCAAGATTGAGCTGCTCAGCATTGAAAAGTAATAATTGGCAAAGAAGAACATGAAGAAAATCATATTGCTCGCACTCGCCGTCGTGGCGAGTGCGGCAACCGTTACAACAACGGCTAAGGACAAAAAGGACAAGAAAAAGAAGAAGGCCCAGACTGCCGTGCAGATGCTGCCGCTCGTCACTCCTGCCGACTCTGCCAGCTATGCCGCAGGCTACAGTGCAACCGAAGGTCTGACAAGCTATCTGGTCAATCAGGTAGGTGTCGACACTGCCTATATGGCCGACTTTGTCGGTGCGTTCAAGGAAGCCATGACGATGTCGGCCGACCCGAAGTTCACGGCTCGTGCCGCAGGCTACCAGATAGCCGAGATGGTAAGCAAACGCATCTACCCCCGCCAACAGCAGGAATACAACGGTGTTGAGGCCGACACGCTTACAGCAGCCCACTTCAACGAGGGCTTTGTTGCCGCACTGCTTGGCGACACCACTGTGTTTAAGGCGCAGACCGCCCGCGAATACTTCTTCAACAAGGCCGAGCAAAACACGGCTGCCCGCAATGCTGCATGGGACGCAGAAAACAAGGCATGGTTGCTCAACAACTCGCAGCAGCCCGACGTGGTCACCCTGCCCAGCGGACTGCAGTATAAGGTGGTCAAGCAAGGCACCGGCAAGGTGCCCGTGGCGACCGATAAGGTTGTTGTGAAATATGAAGGCAAGACCATCGATGGCAAGGTGTTCGACAGCAGCTACAAGCGCAAGCCCGACACCAGCAGCTTCCGTTGCGACCAGGTCATCAAGGGATGGACCGAGGCCCTCACGCAGATGCCCGTCGGCTCGGAGTGGGAACTCTACATCCCGCAGGAGCTGGCCTATGGCACACGTCAGGCCGGACAAATCAAACCGCTCTCAACGCTTATCTTCAAGGTTGAGCTCATCGGTATAGAAGAAGAGAAAAAGTAAAAGAAAACCCTTCCCCCTGCTCCTTATTTGAGGATTAAAACATAGTTCATAGTGTAGAGTCCTCCATTAGCATGTAGGGGAAGGCTACGGGGGGGCGAGCGCAGCGAGGGATGCGCGGTGTGCCGCGTAAATCCTGTTATCCTATAAATCCGTAGATCATTTCAGTTCAGGGTAGGGAAGAAACTGACAATTTCGTTGCCGTCAATCGTTTGGCGGCAACGTTTTTTTGTGTTGTCGGGCAGCGTCGGAGCTTTCGTGCCGCCGCCTACGCGCAAGGTCGGGTTGGTCTCAATGCGAATCTCATCCCATAGCTGCGCATCAAGAAACGACTGCAACGTGCGGGCGCCGCCCTCCACGATGAGCGACTGAATGTTCATCTCGCGACAAGCGTCGATGACCTCGTCTGTTGTTGCAAGGGGGAAGTCAAGGGTAGCGGTCTCGGGAGTCTTCGTCAGGACAAACCGCTTGGGATTGCGCCCACTCCAATAGCGCACGTCGAGCTGTGGACGGTCGCGCTCGGCCGTGACGCGTCCCACGAGAATGGCGTCTTCCTCGGCACGCATCTTATGGACAAGGATTTGGGAATATTCCGATGAAATGGCTGTTTTTTGAAAATGATTGTCTAAAAAGCCGTCGGCCGTCTGCGCCCATTTCAGGATGATGTAGGGGCGATGCTTCTCATGGAAAGTGAAAAACCGCCGGTTCAACCATCGACATTCCTCCTCGAGCACACCCACCGTGACGTCGATACCTGCCTCGCGCAGCATCTGTATGCCTCGACCGCTGACCTTGGAGAAAGAGTCTTGACAGCCTACCACCACGCGACGCACACCCTTCCTGATAATCAGTTCGGCGCAGGGCGGCGTCTTGCCATAGTGGGCACAGGGTTCGAGCGAGACGTAAACCGTGGCTTGCGGGAGCAACTGCTCGTCGTCGGCACGCACCGAAGCAAAGGCATTCACCTCAGCATGTCCCTCGCCACAACGCACGTGGTAGCCCTCGCCGATGATACGGTCGTCGGCAACAATCACCGCTCCAACCATCGGGTTAGGACGTGACTCTTGTCGACCGCAGTTTGCCAGTTGCAGGCAGCGGCGCATGTAGCATTCATCGGTGCGAAGTTTAGAGTTCATGCTAATGGTAAAACCTTTAACGTGTTAGCATTTTGAAGGTTTCTGGACGTGCCACCCATTTCTTGCCATGCTGTTCAAGAGTGATGATGGCCGTGCGACGAGGCGAGACATTTGATGCTGAGTCGTGAGTGTGCATGACATATTGCCACTGGCCCTGTGCGTCTTGGAAAAGGTCGCCGTGCCCTGTTCCGTTCTGTCCGACGAGTGTGCGGCTGATGATGGGTTGCTTTTGCTTTTTCCATGGGCCGAGGGGCGACTTCGCGGTGGCATAGCCTACCGCATAGTCAGGATTGCGGAAGTCGTTGCAGGAATAGAAAAGATAGTAGGTCTTTCCCATCTTGACGACGGTGGGTCCTTCGCTGACCGACCAGTCGCGGCGGTCGGTGTTCTCCCACGGTTGTTCTGCCACGATGCACTGGCGCGTGGTTTCTTCTTTCACCGACCGCAGGTCGCTGTTCATCTCGGAGACGAAGATGCGGTTGCCTTGTTGCAGCCGGACGTGGAAGAGGTAGGGTGTGCCGTCGTCGTCGAAGAAGACGAAGGGGTCTATCTGTCTGACGGTGGCCGGAAGCATTTGCGGCTTGGCTTGGCGGAACGGGCCCAGAGGACTGTCGGCGGTGGCGAGGGCAATCTGCTCGTTGGCGGTGTAGGCCATATAGTAGCGGCCGTTGCGCTTGAACACCTGCGGAGCCCAGAACCCCCATGTGCCCCATGACTCGCCTATGCTGAGGGCATAGCCGTCGTTGGCTCCGCACGGACCCTCCCAGTTCTTGAGGTCTTTCGACTGGTAAACCCAAAAGCCGGTACCCGATTGCGGCGACGTGCCATAGAGATAATAGGTGTCGCCGTCTTGGAAAATGGTGGGGTCGGCCAAGTGGATTTGTCCAAACTGCGGGACGGGCGAACTCTCGGAAGGCTCTTCACCCACGAACGATGGCCAGCCGTCGCGCCACACCACGCGGTCCATATAGACCAGTCGGCCGGCATGTGGGTCGGCAGCAGAAAAGCCGTGATAGAGCATCCAGTCTTGTCCACGGTCGTCGGTGATGATTTCCGAGTTGTGACCCGGGCCTACAACCTTACTGCTCTTGTGCAGGATGACCTCGTAGTGGTTCTCTAAAAGCGGTCGACCCTGCTTGTCGACATAGGGACCGAAGAGGTTTTCAGAGCGGCCCACCGTCACGCGGTAGGTGCTCTTCTCGCCTTCGCAGCAAGTACCGGCCGAGCCGAACAGATAGTAGTAAGGGCCACGCTTGTGGATATAGGTGCCCTCCATGAACGTGCCTGCTATCTGTTGCTTCACGGCACCGGGCTTCACGCTCAATCCATCGTCGGAGAGCTCAATGCCGTAGATGCCTCGGAACGACCCCCAAAACATATACTTATGTCCGTTTTCCTCGATATAAAAACCGTCGATAGAGTTCTGTACGCCTATCTCGTTGCTGATGAACAGGGCGCCGTGGTCGGTGAAGGGACCTTCGGGCCGGTCGGCTGTGGCGACACCGATGCCGCATGTCCATTCGCCGCCCCATTCCGACTTGGCGTAGTAGAGCACATACTTGCCGTTGATATAGTTGATGTCGGGCGCCCAGAGATTACCCTTGCGGTTCCACTTCGGACGGCTTTCACGGGTGAAGGCCGTACCGACGAACGTCCAGTCGACGAGGTTCTTCGACCGGTAGATGGGCAGGTTGCGAATGTTCTCTGTGGCATAGAGATAGAAATAGCCGTCCTGTGCACGAATCACGGTCGGGTCGGGCAGGCTTGTCGGGATGACGGGATTGCGATAGACGTCTTGTGCGCCGACGGTCGGGCACATCATTACCCATACCGTCAGCAGCGCTAAAAGATGATTTTTCATATCGGATTACTTATGTTTCTTGGTCAGGAAGTTCACTGTTCGCTCGGGCGAATAGAGTTCCCACAGCGAGGCAATGGTCCATCCCGGAGCAAAGATATCGTTGTAAAAACCTTTTCCGTTGCGGCCGTAGTCCCATGCAGTGTGTTGCACCACTTCGGGGTTGAGCCCTTTCACGCCGATGCCGCAGAGGCGTTCGGGCACGGGCAGCAGCTGGTTGAGCGACGAGCTGATGAGGTCGTACATGCGAACGAAGCGCGGTTCGTTCTGCGTCTCGCCGAGCCATTTCACGATGTGCCCGAGCTCGAAGACGAACACGTCGACGTGGTTGTTCTCCACCGAGACGTTGCTCCATCCGCGACTTTGGAAGCCGAGGTCGCCGAGCATCTGACCTTGTGCGAAGGGCACATCCCACAGGTAGTACCACGACAGGGCGAAGTAGGCCGCCTGCTGGCAGAGGTCGATGTAGTGCAGGCGCTCTGCACCCTCGGTGACCATAGCCAGATAGTAGGTGGCGGTGACGGCCGAGATGGCTGCTTCTTTGTCTTCGCAGTTGGCGTCGAGGGTGGAAGAGAAGTAGTCGCTTCGCGAGATGATTCTGTCTTCCAGATAGCCGACCGTCTCCTTGGCGGCGTCGAGATAGCGCTTGTCGCCGAAATACTTGTAGCCCATGACGAGTGTCGAGGTGGCCGACGGGGTAGAACCGCCGCTGCCGTCGATGTCGGAACCGTCGTCGTGATACTTACGGGCATAGCTGCCGTCGGCTTTCAACAGCGTGAGAAAGTTGTCGAGCAGTGTCTTGATGCGTTGTTCCCACTCTTTGTGCTTGCGGCCTTTCGACTTCTCGTAGGCCAGATAGTGCATGACGGCGTATGCGCCTTCCGACTGCTGGCGTATGCTGTGCACGATGTTGTCGTCGGTGGGTATGTCGCGGTTGTAGTCGATGTTGTCCCAGAAATAGCCTTTCGACGTAAAGCCGTTCTTCAGCCACGAGTCGAAGATGTCGTTGCCAATCTTCACGAGGTCTTGCTGTCCGGTCTGCTCGCCATACTCAAGGGCGTTGAAGGCGTTGAGCAGCACGCGGCCGCAGAAACCTACCTGCACGATGGGCACAGGCTCGCAACGTTCGATGTGCAGACCGTGGCCCGAGTTGAACTTCAGGGGATAGCGGTCAACGTAGGTGTGACGGAAGTAGTTGGCCAGCGTGGCCTTCATCTCGTCGGGCGAATAGAGCGGTGTGATGGGCTGGGGCTGCAGCTGGTCGAAGCAGTATTCCCACGTCTTGCTGACAAACTCGCCGTAGCTGTCGGCCTTCACCTCGTGAATCTTCCACGTGAGCGTCTTTGTCTCGCCCGGGTTCAGCCGTGCAAAGGCCTGGATGGGCGGGGCGAGCGTCAGTTTGCGGATGTAGCGGCGCGGGGTTTCCATGTAGGGATAGCCGAAGCAGAGCCTTGACCAATCTACCTCGCAGTTGAAGCCCACGTAGCCGAGCGATGTCTCGCCGGAGAGAATGACCTCGCCTTCCTGATGGGTGGTGAGAGCATCGCTATGTCCATCGACAACGTGCATCACGGTTACGCCTCGGTTGGTCTCGGTGCTGAAAGCTCCGGCCAGAGGCGACGACAACCGGTCTTCGCGCACGGTCCAAGCCTTCGACGTGTGGAACGACGGAGCCTCGCGCGGTGAGCGCAGGTTGCGGTGATACCAGAATCCGGGCAGGTAGATTTCGCAGTCGGACTCAGAAATGCCTGTCTCGGCCTCCAGCTGCAGGTTGTAGTACACGGGCCGGTCGGCTTTCGACTTGATGGTGACGGTGACGAGGTCGGTATCGGCACCGTTCAACTGGAAGATGTTTACTTCAGCCTGACCGATTTGGTCTTCTCCAACGTTGTAGGTGACGGCGCGGTTGCCGGGCTGTTTGATACTGATTTTTGCCTTGATGTCGGCAGCCGATGCCGTTGCTGACAGCAGAGTGAAGAGCAGCAATGCGGTAAGTGATTTCTTGAACATAGTTATTTGTTTTTTATTGATTATTTATTTCTCCACGATTTTTCCTTCGATGTATTCAACGGTATTCTTTGTGCAGGTGGTGCCGTCGTAGGTGGAGTGGGAGATGATGAGCCAGATGGTTTCCTCGTCTTTCTGGAAGAGCGAGGCATAGTAGGCTCCTTGTCCGGCGGGCAGCCAGCTGAAGGGGATGGTGCGGTTGCCGAAGTTATGACCGGTGTTGTCGCCTATCGACACCTGCGAGCGACAGGTCTGCCACACACTTCCGTTCTGATTGTTGTGTGCAGCCATGACGATTTCGCCCGTGGTGAGCTGGATGATATGAGGTGCGCAGCCGCCTTCGAGGTTGTTGTTGTGCCAGCGCTCGGAGTCTTCTCTGCGGTCCCAGTCGCCATTCTCCCAGGGGTCTTTGAGGTTGCGGTGCACGAGCGACGGTGTGACGTTAGAGCCCGGACACTCGATGGAGAAGAGCACACCCTTGTTGCCCTGCAGGTTGACGATGACGGGCATACCGTCGCGCATGCCGGGGTTATAGGTGGCGCGTACCGACGACGTCCATGTCTGGCCGTTGTCGGTCGAGCGGGCGCTGCGTATCTCCTGCGGACCTTGGTTGTCGGGCCACCATGCGGCTTCCGACGATACGAGCAGTTCGAGGTCGCCGCCCGGCAGCTGTACAATCATCGGCTCCCATGTGCGGCCACGCATCACGGTGATGGGGT
Source organism: uncultured Prevotellaceae bacterium (assembly GCA_902776685.1). GTDB lineage: Bacteria > Bacteroidota > Bacteroidia > Bacteroidales > Bacteroidaceae > Prevotella. The sequence goes on along the minus strand of CACYRB010000043.1, from coordinate 378 downwards.
CGCCCCAGGTCTGTCCGCCGTCTTTCGAAATCATGACGAGCACCTCGCAGTTCTCGTTGGTCTCGGGGTTGCCGTTGCCGCCGAAGGTCATCAGCACCCATCCGTTCTGCAGCTTCACGAGTTCGGGGTTGCAGAAGCGGAACCAGCTGTGAGTCCATGTTTTCGTGTTGTCCATCAGTTTCTCGGGCTCCGACCATGTCTTGCCGTTGTCGATAGAGCGACAGAGATAGATGTTGTGCCAGTGGTCGACGCCCCGCCCCGCGCCGTCGCCGCCGTGATAGGCCAGCAGCAGCGTGTCGGCTGAGATGCGCAGCATGCGCGGATACTCGGCCTGGATGTTGTCGGGGTTGAGCTGTATGGGGGTGCGGGCGTTTTGCC
>CACYRB010000042.1 GCA_902776685.1 uncultured Prevotellaceae bacterium | reverse complement strand
CGTGCCGCGTTAAACCATTGACAACCAGCACTCTGCAAAAATCGCCACACAATCGCCCATTTTCCCCTCGGCGGGCACCAATCCCACCAACCTCATTTCATGCGATTCTGCGTGTTAAAATCTCCACCACCTTAGCCCTTGATTTTAACTTTTCACACCTTTTTCTTTGTGGTTTCCTTTTTTGTTCGTAATTTTGTCCACAAGAATGAAAATAACAAGCATGTTAAACCCTTAAACAAAATGGAATGATGACATTCACGCCTTTAGACATGAATTGTTTTTGTTGCCTCATAGATAAGCCACATGACGGTTTCCCTCAGAGATGAAATGTTGTAGAGTTGTCCCTTACATTTTAATTTAGCAAACAGAAATGAAACATTCTCACTTGAAGACCTTTCTACTTCTCCTACTGGCATTTACGGGACATAAGGCCATCGCCTACGATTGTGAGGTGGACGGTATCTACTATGATTTAGACAATTCCAAAGAAACGGCATCTGTAACTTTCAGAGATGATTGTTACAACTCTTATTCCGGTGCCGTAACTATTCCTGAAAGCATCACGTATAACGGAAGTCCATACTCTGTGACGAGCATCGGAGACAATGCTTTCACGTTTTGCTCTGGCTTGACTGAGATTGTTTCCTTGATAGAGGTGCCATTTGCTGTATCTTGTTGGGATTTTGTAAACAAGGACATTCCGCTCTATATACCCAAAGGAACAAAGGAACTTTATCAGTCAACCGAAGGCTGGAAGGATTTTTTCAATATTATAGAAATAGAGAAGACTGGCATTGAACTCCTCACTCACGATACTGCCCTGAAAAGTAACGGCAACAAAACAGCACTGGGCATCTACACCTTGCAGGGTGTGAAGGTGGCCGACGATGTGGAGCGGATGAAGGAACTGCCACACGGCATCTACATCGTGAACGGGAAGAAATTGAGAAAGTAATTCCCCTCTCCCGATTACAACACACGATTGCTGTCCGCTAAAACCCTATGCCCGTCGGCTGAGTTTTAGCGGACAACTTTATAATTTTTGTTTGTATTTTTCCCAACTTACTGCCGATTGGCACGTTATTTGCTGAATAAAAGTTAAAACAAAACTATTTCAATTATGAGCAAAAAAGAAGAAAACGAAAAGGAGATAGAATTGGAAAACGAGGAGCAGACTGTCGACACAGCCGACCTCGCACAAGATGCTGAAGCTGATGTCACGGAAAACGAAACCGAGACTGGCGACGACGTTGAGGTTGAAACTGAGGAAAAAGACCCACTGCAAACCTTGCAAAACGAGAATGCCAAGCTACGTGACCAGCTCCTGCGCACCATCGCAGAATTTGAAAATTATAAAAAGCGCACGCTGAAAGAGAAGACCGAGCTCATCCTGAACGGGGGCGAGAAGACCATCACGGCCGTTCTGCCTGTGCTCGACGACTTTGAGCGAGCCCTTGCCGACACGCATACCGACGATGCCGAGGCCATCAAGGAAGGCATGGACCTCATTTTCAAGAAGTTCGTCAAAACGCTCGAAGGACTCGGACTGAGTAAGATTGAGACCGACGACAAAGACTTCGACGTCGACTACCACGAGGCCGTTGCCATGGTTCCAGGCATGGGCGACGACAAGAAAGGCAAGGTCATCGACTGCATTCAGACGGGCTACATGCTTAACGACAAAGTTATCCGCCACGCCAAAGTGGCAGTAGGACAATAACAACACTATGGCAAAAAGAGATTACTACGAGGTTCTCGGCGTGAACAAGAATGCCACCGAGGACGAGATAAAAAAAGCCTACCGGAAGATTGCCATCAAGTATCACCCCGACCGCAATCCCGGTAACAAGGAAGCCGAAGAGAAATTCAAAGAGGCTGCCGAAGCTTACGATGTGCTACACGATCCGCAGAAGCGTCAGCAGTACGACCAGTTTGGCTTTGACGCCCCTGGCGGATTCGGCGGATTCAGCGGAGGCGGTTTCTCTGTAGACGACATCTTCTCCAATTTCGGCGATATCTTTGGCGACCTCTTCGGTGGCGGACGCGGCGGATTCCGCAGTGGGTTCGGCGGGTTCGGTGGCGGACGCGGTCGACAATACCGTGGCAGCGACCTTCGTCTGAAAGTCAAGCTCTCGCTGCAAGAGGTGCTGACTGGCGTCACCAAGAAGTTCAAAGTGAAGAAAGACGTCACGTGTTCCCATTGCCACGGTTCGGGTGCACAGGGTGGCAGTGGTTCGGAGACCTGCCCCACATGTCATGGTCAGGGCGTCGTCGTCAAGACCGTCCGTACCATGCTCGGCATGATGCAGACGCAACAGGAGTGTCCCACCTGCCACGGCGAGGGAACAGTCATTAAGAATAAATGTCCGCACTGCTCCGGTACGGGTGTGACAAAGGGCGAAGAAGTCGTCGAAGTAAAGATTCCCGCCGGTGTAGAAGACGGGATGGTGGTCAACGTGCCGGGCAAAGGCAATGCCGGACCGCACAACGGTGTGAACGGTGACATTCAGGTGTTTATCGAAGAAGAGCGCAACGACACTTTCGTTCGCGACCATCAGGACGTCATCTACAACCTATTGCTCGACTTCCCCACTGCTACACTCGGCGGCAACGTGGAGATTCCGACCATCGAGGGCGGACGTGTGAAGATAAAGATTGAGCCGGGCACCCAACCTGGCAAGACCCTTCGCCTGCGTGGAAAGGGACTGCCCACCGTACAAGGCTACGGCAATGGCATGGGCGACCTCATTGTCAACGTCAGTGTCTATGTTCCGAAGACGCTCAGCCGCGACGAGCACGAAGCCATCGAGCGCTTCCGCAACAGCGACAACTTCAAAGGCGACAGTGCCACAAAGCAGACCATCTTCAGCCGCTTCAGAAACTATTTCAATTAGAGAAACAGCGACAAAGACAATACAAAGAACAGCCTTTCTGTGCCAGCAAAGCACATAAAAGCACGACAAACAGCAAGGAAATCAGCAAATAATGCGGTTTTCTCGCTGTTTTTTCGTAATTTTGCAGCCGCATCCCAGCCATTTGAGAGTTGCAAGTTGAAACTTGAAACTAAATACATATATTGTATAAACAACAAATAATCATAAAAAGGAAAAAGAAATGAAAGCATTTGTATTCCCCGGACAGGGTGCACAATTCCCCGGTATGGGTAAAGACCTGTACGAAAACAACCCCTTGGCAAAAGAACTGTTCGATAAGGCCGACGAGATTCTCGGCTTCAAGATTACCGACATCATGTTCAACGGAACTGCCGACGAACTGAAACAGACTAAAGTGACTCAACCCGCCGTGTTCCTGCACAGCGTCATCAGTGCGCTCTGCATGGGCGACGCTTTCGAGCCCGCCATGGTGGCAGGTCACTCGCTGGGCGAGTTTTCTGCCCTCGTTGCTGCCGGTTCGCTCAGCTTCGAAGACGGACTGCGTCTGGTCTACGCTCGTGCTATGGCTATGCAGAAAGCTACTGAGCAGGCTCAAGGCACCATGGCTGCCATCATCGGACTGGCCGACGACGTGGTTGAGAACACCTGCGCCGAAGTGAGCACCGACGATTGTGTCGTTGTTCCCGCCAACTACAACTGCCCGGGACAACTCGTCATCTCTGGTCATGTCGAGGCCGTCAACGCTGCTTGCGAAAAGCTCAAAGAGGCCGGAGCCAAGCGTGCCCTACCCCTGCCTGTCGGTGGAGCCTTCCACTCTCCACTCATGCAACCCGCAAAAGACGAGTTGCAGGCAGCCATCGAGCAGACCGACATCAAGGCACCCAAGTGTCCGGTCTACCAGAACGTAGATGCAAAGCCGCACACCGATGCTGCCGAAATCAAACAGAACCTCATTGCCCAGCTTACCAGTTCCGTGCGCTGGACAGCATCCGTTCAGGCTATGGTTGCCGACGGTGCTACCGACTTCACCGAGTGTGGCCCGGGCAAAGCTCTGCAAGGCATGATAGCACGCATCTCACGCGATGTCACCGCTCATGGAATCGAGTAAGAAGCTGCTCTTCTATCAAGTCCTGCCACGTCTGTTCGGCAATGGTCCCGTAGAAAACACCCCCAACGGGACCATTGTCCAAAATGGCTGTGGCAAGTTCAACGACTTCGACAGCCGTGTGCTCCGACGTATCCGGCAGATGGGCTTCACCCACGTCTGGTACACCGGCGTAATACGCCATGCCACCACGACCGACTACACCGCCTACGGTCTGCCCTCGCAGCACCCCGCCATCGTCAAGGGGAAAGCCGGATCGCCCTATGCCATCGTCGACTACTACGACGTCGACCCCGACCTTGCCGTCGACGTGTCCCGTCGCATGGACGAGTTTCAGGCACTGCTCGACCGCACCCACAAAGCCGGACTGAAGGTCATCATCGACTTCGTGCCCAACCACGTCGCCCGACAATACCATTCCACCGCCAAGCCTGCCGACGTGGACGACCTCGGACAAAACGACGATACCACCAAGCACTTCTCGCCCCAAAACAATTTCTACTACTGTTGGGGCCAACCCTTCGAGCCCACATTCGACATCGGCACCTACAGCGAGCAGCCCGCCCGCGCTACTGGCAACGACCATTTCGATAATCGCCCAGGCCCCACCGACTGGTACGAGACCGTGAAGCTCAACTACGGTATCGACTACTGCGACGCCGGCGGACGCAGCACCCACTATACCCCTACCCCAGACACTTGGCATAAGATGACAGCCATCCTGCAGTTTTGGGCATCGAAAGGCATCGACGGCTTCCGTTGCGACATGGCCGAGATGGTGCCCACAGCCTTCTGGAGTCATGCCATCTCAACGGTAAAGCAGCAACACCCCAATCTGCTATTCATTGCCGAGGTCTACAATCCGGCACTCTATCGCGAATACCTCGCTGCTGGCTTCGACCTGCTCTACGACAAAGTGGGAATGTACGACAGCCTGCGCGACATCATTTGCCACCGCCGCCCCGCCGCCGACATCACCCGCCAGTGGCAGCAGACCGACGACATTCGCGACCACATGCTCTACTTCCTCGAGAACCACGACGAGCAGCGCATTGCCTCCGACTTCTTTGCAGGCAATCCACGTCGGGCACTGCCCGCAGTAGCCGTTGCCTTGTTCTTGGGAACAAACCCCTATATGCACTATGCCGGACAGGCTCTCGGCGAGCCTGGCATGCAGGCCGAGGGCTTTAGCGGACTCGACGGCCGCACCACCATCTTCGACTATTGGCGACTCGACTCGCTGCATCGCGCCTTCTTCGACCGCCGGCACCTGCGACCCGACGAGCGCCAGCTCGAACAGACCTACGCCAATCTCCTGAGCATGGCCAGCCATCCGGCTATAGCCAACGGCCAGTTCTTCGACCTCATGTATGCCAATCCGGCATCGGAGCACTTCAACCCCGACACCACCTACGCCTTCCTGCGCAAGGCACCCGACAGCCAACTGCTCCTCATCGTTGTCAACTTTGCCGACAAGCCCGTCGAGTGTCGCATCGTCGTGCCTGAGCATGCCTTCCACACCTTGCATATCGTCGCCGCCCCCCCCACCACCCCGATAGAAGTCGCCATCGAACCCTATGGAATAAGCATCGTGGAAGTGAAAGTGGAAGAAAACAAGTAAAAAATTTTGCAGTATCAAAAATAATTGCTACTTTTGCACCCACATTTGCGACAACAAGTAACAGACCCGTTAATATGTTAATGTGTCAAAAAGGAAAAAGACCCGTTATTGTGTTAATGTGTCAAAAAGGAAAAGACCCGTTATTATGTTAATGTGTCAAAAAGGAAAAGACCCGTTAATATGTTAATGTGTCAAAAAGGAAAAGACCCGTTATTATGTTAATGTGTCAAAAAAACAGCCGCAAATCTTTGAAATAATGAGGAAGGTTGGCAGAGTGATCGATCGCGCTGGACTCGAAATCCGGTATACCCTTTTCGGGTATCGGGGGTTTGAATCCCTCACCTTCCGCAAAGAAGAGAGAGAGATAGACAGGCACAAGCCATCTATCTCTCTCTTTTATTCCACTATCTCTCTCCGATGCCACAAATGGAACCTCTTTCCTTTTTTAGATACAATAACATAATTCATTTCTAACCACGTAATCGGCTTGCCGCTTTTACAAAGGCATTAGCCGACTAAAAGAATTGTACGAACTTTTATCTGATTTCCAACCACGAATTTCACGAATTACACAAATTATTATTGAGAATTATTATCAAATTTCACGAAGAAAAATTGCGTTGTAATTTTTGAAGTTAGTGTAGAAAGATGGTGCCACAAAAAAATCGGAAGGGCTTTGCTATTGCGGCGGCCTTCGCCCCTTTAGGGGGCGGGCTTCACCGCCACTGCAAAGCCCTTTAGATTTTTCCGTTTTTTAAGGCAAGCCGGAAGCCTGCGCGGTTGTTACTGTACGTCGGGCTGTTGTGGCTCCGATTCGCCGTGCGACAGTTCGTTGCGTTGTAGCTCCAGCTGCCTCCGCGATTCACGCGGTAATAGCCCGACGACGGACCGGTGGGATTAGTCTGCGAAGAACTGCTGTAACTGTCGTACCAGTCCTGACACCACTCCCATACGTTACCACTCATATCATAGATACCCAATTCGTTCGGTGCCTTCGTGGCTACCTCATGCGTCTTGTCGCTTGAATTTGATGTGTACCATGCCACATCGCCGAGGGTATTGCTGCCGCTGTAGGTATAGCCCTTGCTCTGCGTGCCACCCTTCGCCGCGAACTCCCATTCGGCTTCAGTAGGCAGGCGGAAGTTCTGACCCGTCAACTCGTTCAACTTCGTGATGAACGTCTGGCAGTCGTTCCAACTCACACTTTCTACCGGCAAGTTGTCACCTTTAAAATTGCTTGGATTGCTGCCCATCACCGCCTGCCACAACTCCTGCGTCACCTCCGTCTTGCCGATATAATAGTCAGACAAAGTCACGTTGTGAACAGGTTGCTCATCGACTTCTGAACCTTTGGTCCCCATCTGGAACGTACCACCAGTGACCTTAATCATCTTAAAGGAAACACCATTAGCATCAAAATTTCCATCAAGCGATGGTATGACAACTCTTGCAGAAACAACACTCATTTTGCTGGTCAGTCCGTGACCAACAGCACAGACTTTGTAGAAGTTACTATATTGAGGCTGTTCGTCTGTCCAAGATGTTGACATTATACCTTCTGCTACTTTCTCAAAGTTTCCTGTGCTACTACTGCTGCGATAGACATCGTAGCTCTCGGCATGCTTCACCGCATTCCAGCAGACACTAATCTGAAAAGACTCATCATCAAGGGCTGCTGTCACATTGTCGGGGGCAGCAAGCGTATAGGATGCTGTATTGTTGGCTACACGACCAATAAAGTCCTGAACGTAGCCTTGCATGTTACTGAACTGTGTGCCTAAAGAGTTTGAACAATCGAGTACAAGAACAATGGCCGCGCCTGTATGTGTTGTTGTGGTCTGGGTATTATTGGCTGAAGAGAACTCTGAATTGACTTGCCAGGTGGACGATGTGGCAGCCTTGTTATACTGCCGGATTTGAGTTGTCGGTATCAGGCCGTTACCGTCCTCACGCTGCAAGCCTGAAAAGGTGAAAGTGAGGAAGATGCCTTCGCGTGTTCCTTGAACAACAGATGATTCCCCACGAATACCATGATAGGTGACATTGCGAAGCGAAAAGTCGGAGAGATTGAATGTACCCATGATATACATTGAACTGTTGGCGGGAGTCTCGCCGTCGAGCGTGAAACAAATCTGGGCACCATTGCTCGTGCCGGGAATCTTAGCTGTGATGCTCTGTCTTGTGCTGATGCTGATAATCCGGTCGGCAATCTCCTGCAAGCGCGACTGCACCTCGGCCATGCTACCTGCTTCCGTAGCCTTGTCGCTACTGCTGGCCAGTCTTATAAGATTGTTTCGAAACATGAGATAGTCGGTGACATCGCTACCACGAAGACCGAGGGAATAGGCCGTCAGTGGCAGACCGCGAACCTTCATGTCTGATATGCGCTGACTGACGGAATTCAGATATTGCTGGTCTGTGGTATATGCAGGATTCATCATCAACGAGCCTTGATCGAGGCCGTCGGTAAAGGTAACAAGGTTCACACTGCCCAATACCGTCGGGAAGCTATAGGCTTCAAGCATGTCAAGCGCATCATCTACTGCATAATAGAGCAATGTGCCGTCCTTACGGGGAAGAGTGCTGACAAAGGTCTTAAACTGGCTTGCCGTGCTGGTGGCTAACACATCTATAGGCTTTGTGTATAGATCCTGATTGAAGCCGACAATACCCATATAGACAAGCGGCTCTTCATTGGAGCGGAACACCTTGATACTGTCGACAGAGGTGACGGCAAGGCTGTTGACGAGATTTGCGCCTCGGAAAAAGTTTACCATGCGGTTAGAAACATTACCCGATACGTTGATGCTGTCAACATCGGTCGTGGCAAATGTACGGGTAATCCTACCGTTCTGGTAAATGTCAAGGTATTTTACCTGTGCCATACCCTGAAGCAAGAAGGTTGTCAGGATAAGAAGAGTGGTAGCTATTTTTTTCATAATCGTCACTTTTCAATTATAACTTTTTTGATTGTTCCGTCTGTCATGCGGATGATGTTTACACCGCGTTGCATCATGTTGAGCTTACGCCCTTGCAGGTCGTAGATTCCTTCGGCATTGTTCAACGATTCAACTTTCGACATATCAACTTGTTTAATGTCCGTCGGTGTTTTCTTCTCGCTGAACATCAGCAAGTCAAGATTACCATAGCTGAATTCTCTTGTCTCATCTGCTTTCCACAACATCACACCCGTTTCGGTAAACGTAATCTTGTCAAGACTTTCAAGAGAATACACTGTTGCATTTTCCACCTCATTTGTGTACACATAGAGGTTGTCACCATCATCGGGAACCGCAGAGATTCCCGGCACTGCCACCATGCTCATGAGCAGAGTGAGCAGGAAAAAATAACTAAAACGTTTCATTCTGTTTTGACTTTCGTATTTCTATAGAATCATATATATTACCAAACTCTTTTAAATAATTTTCTAAGTAAATTTTACAATTATTGAAGTCTAAGGCATATCCTACTATTATTTCCTTTAAAGCTTCAGCTGGGAAACGGATATCAAGATATGGAATTAACTTATTATTACGTATTCTATATTTACAATCATTTTCATTCATATAATAATTTTCATCACCGACTCCACCTTTTTTTTCATTATAAGAGAAGCATATTTGTTTGATATCTCTTATTCTTGCATATCTTGTTTCTTCTTCTATAGCAAATTCTTTATTTTTAATGAATGGAGCTATCCTCATTAGTTGGGATGGTTCTTCTTCATCCATAAAATTGTATTCTTCTTTTTTAAGTTTTTTCCGCACAATATCATCTATATCAGTTCTATCTGAATACTCAACCTCATCAAACAAATCATATCTATCCAATGGGTTATTGTTTCTATTGTTTATACTGTGGTTTATCACCACGTCTTTATCAAAAGCGAGACAAATACCATTTCCATCGTTACAATATAATCGCCACATATTACGATAATCTGGACGTTTGCAGAAAGAAATAATAAAAGAATTTTTTGCAAAAACATTCTTAATTTCATCTATGGGAATATCTTGAAATTCTTCCTGTTGAGCAATGGATTTGAATATCACATCACCAGCCCACATTTGCTCATATGGATCATTAAGACAGTCATAGCGCGTTCCCCACAAACATATATCCTTACCGATAATCCCTTGTAAGGCATCTAGGTCTGTGTAATGATAAATTAGATTTTCCATAATTGTTTCGTTTCTGCCTACACGCTCTCCCTGCCTCGGCGGTTAATAAATATTAGAAATAGGTTTGGAAACAAAAAAGACGTGGGAGTAAACTTCTGCCGCTTATCCCACGCTCAGGCCTTCGCATTGCCCCTCATTAAGGATAAGCAACTTCGTCAGCCCACGCCATCGCGTATTATAAAAGGTATGCCAATAACGCGGTACGTTGCGTCCCACAATCCAATATGGATTTTCGGATAGCATACGGGTATAATACACCCAGCATGGACGCTTCGTTGCGGTATCTTCTTAATGAGTTCAAGTTGCGAAGTTGAGCGTAGAAGATAACGTCGTGAAAACGTCCTTTCTGCCTTGTGTGCACGGAGACTGCAAGAGCCGATTGCGCAGGGACAAAGGCTGTCCATCGATGTTAATTGACCCGCCAAGCCCACAGCAGGACCGACGAAGTCACGGGCAAAGGTAGTAAAAAACGAAGACAAATCAAAATAAAAATGTTGTTTTTTTATTTTGATTGTTGAGATGCAGCATTCTTTCGATGAGGGGATAAACTACAGTACCAAATTCGACACTTGATTTTGGTACGGCCAGTACCAAGCGTTGGTACGATGACTACCAAGTGTTGGTAGGCACGCTACCAACAAGCGGTAGCGAGGCTACCAACGAGTGGTATCAGGTACATGTGTACCCCGCCTGTGGTCTTACGCCCCCTCTTACACTACAACAAACTTTGAATAGAATAGGCAAAACTGCTGTATTATTTCCAAAAAAATTGTATAATTTTGCAGTCGATATCATAAATCAGGAATTCGAAATTATGTCAACGAACATGGAGAAGAGAAAGATTTTATTGGATGTGCACACGCATACGGTTGCCTCTGGCCATGCCTATAGCAGTTTGCAGGAGATGGCGCGGGCTGCTGCCGAGAAGGGCTTGCAGGTGCTTGGCATTACGGAACACGGCCCGAGCGTGCCGGGCACGTGTCCGCTGGTATATTTCAGGAATATGTTTGTGGTTCCGCGCCAGATGTACGGCGTCAGCCTCCTCATGGGTTGTGAGGTGAACATTCTTGACACGAAAGGCAGCCTCGACCTTGACGACTTTCATCTCGACCTGCTCGACATCGGCATTGCTGGCATTCACGGCAACTGCTGGCAGGGAGGGACGCGGCAGGAGAACACCGACGGCATGATAGAGGTGATACGCAATCCGAAGATTCACATCATCAGCCACCCGGGGGACGGCACGGCTGAACTGGACTTTGAACAACTGGTGATTGCGGCAAAAGAGGCTCACACGCTGTTGGAAATCAACAACCATTCGCTGGCGCCTGAGCGTAAGAAGGCGGTTGCACGCGACAACAACCTGGAACTGCTTCGACTTTGCAAGAAGTACGATGTGCCTACGATTCTTGGCAGCGACGCTCATGTGTCGTTTCAAATTGCCGACTATGAACGGCTGTATGGTCTGCTGGAGGAAACGAATTTCCCCGAAGAACTGATCATGAACTATTGGCCGGAGAAGTTCTTCGACTATTTAGGCTTCGACAAAGGGAGGGAGTTGAATAAGAGATGAGGGATGAAAGATGAGAGATAAGGGATGAAAGGCTACGGCTTTGCACGAAACTGTGCGTAGGCGACGAGCTGGTCGGTGCGACCTCCTTGCGGACGATAATAGATGAGCGCCTGATATTGGTTCTCGGTCTGGAAGAAGTTGCCCTCGGTGGGCACGGGCTGAGTTCGTCCGTCGGCCGTGACGAGCAGGTACTGATAGGAGTAGTAGCCTTGCTTCAGGGGCAACACGGTTTCGTAGGCCTGCAGTTGGTCGTTATATTGGAGTTCGTATTGGGGTGTGAACTGGTTGAGCGTCCAGTCGGCATCGAGATAGACGCTGCCGTCGTAGCGCGGCGACTTGAGCGTGAAGTGCACAAGCACGTATTCGGTGGTGCGGTCGTTCTCAAAGTTGTCGCTGTTGCGGATATAGAAGGCACCGTTGGCATCTTCGTCGTAGACGTATGAAGGTCTGGGGACGTCGGTCCAGAGAAAGGCATGATAGTTTGTACCATCCCACCGGATGCTCTCAAGGCCGAGAGTGGTGTGACTGACGTCGAGCGTCTCAAACTTGTGGTATTCGTTGCCACCATCGAAGATATACTGTGGATTATGCTCCCAGCGCAGGCCGTCGTACATGACGTACTGGGGCTTGGCGTTGACGACGGCATTGTCGCGCCGACCGTTCTGCATGACGACGGTTGTGAGCTGGCGCTCAGGGTCGGTCACGGTGACGTTGCCATAGTTGAGTTGCATGGCTACCTGCTGGTGACGGCCGTTGATGTCGCGGTCGGTATTGGTGGTGACGCTGAGGCTGACGCCCATGCGAGGCTCTACAACCATGAAGCAAGCACTGAACATCGGTTCGTTGTCGTTGTTCTCGTCGTAGACCGTCACGCGATAGTTGCCGCTGAGCTTGAAGCGACACTTCTCGTTGGGCAGTCGGAATGTGTAGTGGGTATAGAGTTGGTTGGTGTTGAGCGATTCTTCGAGGTCGTCGATGGTGTTGCCCTCGGCAAAGCCTTCGCAGAAGTCGCTGACAAGGAGTTCTTCAGAGGTGCGCCAGTCGGCCTCGCAGTGCTCGAGCGTATAGGTGTAACGATGATACTCGTGGGTGAGGTCATCGAAGCTGATATAGACAGGCTGTCCGCCAAGTGTGGTGACAGGCGGCGAAAGCCAGTCGTCGCCAGCTACAACTTGCAAGGTGGCGATGCGGGAGTTGTAGATTTCGTGTCGCTGTGCACTTGCTGATACAAAGCACATAACACAAAACGCAAGGCATAGGACATGTTTCATAGGATATAATCAGGAATTAAGACACCCCTCCTTTTGGGAGGGGATGGGGGTAGGCCTCCAATCTTAGAACTCGAACTGCACGCGGAAGTTGATTTGACGACCAGTGAGGTAGTTGGGCACGGCATACTGGTGGTTGGTGACGTCGGTAATCCAATAGTAGGAGTTGACGTTGTTGATGCCGAGCAGGTTGAGTCCGTCGAGACTGAGCCAGATGTTCTTGAATGGCAGTTTCTTGTCGCGCTGCTCGTTGTTGATGAGACGATAGGCCATACCGATATCCACACGTTTGTAGGCCGGAGCCCGGAAGGAGTTGGTCTCAAGTTCCTTGTGCGGCGTCGAGAAAGGCAGGCCGTCGGCATAGGCCAGCTTGAGCGACATCTTCCAACGGGTGGTTCCCGGGAAATAGTCGGTGAAGAACAGGTTGACAGCATATTTCTGGTCGGTGGGCAGAGGGATGCTCTTGCCGCCGAGCTTCATGCGAGTGTTCATGAAGGAGAGGCTGAGCCACGAGTCGGTGCCCGGCACAAACTCGCCGAAGAGCTTGAGGTCGATACCGGCGGCATGACCGGAGCACTCGTTGTCGCCATAGTAAACGACCTTCACATTGTTGACACTATAGGGGATGAGACTGCCAAGCATCTTATAGTAGATTTCGCCCGTGAACTTGAAGGGGCGTTCGTTCATCTTAAAGTGGTAGTCGACACCTCCGATAAAATGGATGGAGCGCTGACTGCGAACCTTCTCGTTGAGGCGTGCATAAGTGATGCCGCTGACGGTGGTAGTGTCGCGCAGCTCTTTATAGAACGGTGCCTGATAGTATAGACCGGTGGCTACGCGCAGCATGAGGTTCTGGTTCCACGACGGCGTGACGGCAAGGGCAACACGCGGACTGACAATGGTCTCACGATTGAAGTTCCAATGGCTCATGCGCACACCATAGTTCAGCGTGTAGCGTGTGCGACGCTCCTCGGTCGTGGCAAGCGAGTCGCCAGTCTGGTAGATCTTTGCCGGTCCGCTGAATCGCCATGTGTCTTGAACATAAGCCTCAACGCGGTTGGCTTCAAGGCGATTCTTGGCACGCATGGTATAGACCATCTCCAAGTCGCGACCGGTATGCGGAATGCTGTAGCCTGCCGAGTCGCGCATCTCGTATTCAACTGAGTTCTCCTCGATGCGCTCACGCTTATAGGTGACAGCAGCCTCCCAGTCGTGATGTTCGTTATGGTGGCGTCCCATGAGCTTCACGCTCTGCACGTTGGCCTTCAGATAGTTGCGGGCATGTTGGAAGAAGGTACCCACACCGAGGTTCTCGCTGGTCTCGGTCTGTGTGAGCCAGTACTGCCCCTGTATGTCGTATTTCTCCTGTTCTCGCGTGTGGAATGCCGACGTGATGAGCGAGAGCGACGTGCGATCGGTCAGGTTATGGGTGATGCCGAAGGTACCGAAGAACGTGCGGAAAAGGTCTTTTTCCTTTCCATCGAAATAGACGCGGAACGATTTGACGTTCTCCATGGTACCGAAGCTGGTTTCCCGATCTTCGGGTTCAAAGTTATAGTGATTGTCGGAAATGTTTCCGATAAAGTCGATGCGCCATTTCGTGTTGGGCTCATAGCTCAGATAGGTCTGGTAGTCAACAAACGAAGGCTTGTATTCGCCTTTGGTCTCAAGCGTACCGAGCAGATAGCTGTTGGTCTTGTAGCGCAGACCGTTGAGCCACGACAGTTTCTTCGTGCCCAGTCCGACGTAACCGCTCGCACCCAACAGGCTGAGCGAGATGTTTCCCTCCGCCACAGTCTTCTGTCCCAAGCCGGGACGCAGTTTCTTGTAGGTGATGTCGAGTGCCGACGACATCCTGTCGCCATACTTCGCTTCGTAGCCGCCAGTGGAGAACCCGATACTCTTTACCATATCGGGATTGATGACTGACAGACCTTCCTGCTGACCGCTCCTGACAAGGAACGGGCGGAAGACTTCAACATTATTAATATAGACAGAGTTCTCGTCGAAGGCACCGCCTCGGACATTATATTGCGACGACAGTTCGGAGTGGGTTGACACGCCGGCCTGCATCTGCACCAACTCCTCGACAGCGTTGCCCGACACCGACGGCAGGCCCTTCAAGGCTTCAGCGTCGATGTTCTGCGTTTGTGTGCCCGTCTTCTTCTGACCTGTGACATTCACCTCTTGCAACATCTTGCTGTCTTCGTAGAGCACCACCTGCAACGTCTGCTTGCCGCGCGGCTTACGCAGCACACGCACCTTTGTGCGGTAGCCGAGCATGGAAAAACGGATGACCACCGAGTCGGCACTCATCAGGTCGAGCGAGAACTCACCCTTGAGCGACGTCAGCGTGGCCCTACCCTGCTCTACGCAAGCCACCGAAGCCAGTTCCACAGGATTCATCTTCTCGTCGGTCACACGACCGACCAGCGTAAACGATTGTGCCGACGCGCCAAATGCGCACGCCAACAATATTAGCGTACAAACTATTTTCTGTCTCATCGTTTTATATAACGACTTTTCAACAAGATTATTGTGTGGACTGCGCAAAACCTTTCGTCGGCAGTGTCGTCATTCGTGTTGCGACCTTAAGCCGTAAGCCATGACGACGACAAAACAAATAAGTGGCAGGACAAACGAGACATTGACCGCAGGCATTGCCCAAACGGAGCCCTTGTCGATGATGGCTGCCTGTAGCGGTGGAAGCACCGAACCGCCCAATATCGACATGATTAGGCCGGCAGCACCAAACTTGGCATCGTCGCCGAGGCCACGAAGAGCCAGTCCATAGATGGTGGGGAACATGAGCGACATGCATGCCGACACCGCCACCAGACAACGCAATCCCCAAACATCGCGCAGGAAGATTACGCCCAACGTGGCCAACACGCCCAGACAGGCCAATGTGGCCAAAAGGCGACCGGCATTGACATATTTCAAAAAGAACGTACAGACAAACCGACTCACACAGAAAATGAGCATGGCAACGATATTATATTTCTGCGACAAGACCTCGGCCGCCTGCTCACTCATACCCTCGGCCATGAAGATGCGCGTGCCATATTGAATGATGAATGTCCAACACATGATTTGGGCACCGACATAAAAGAACTGTGCAACAACCCCTTCGCGATAGTGACGAAGCGAGAAGATGCGCCGCAACGTGGGCAGGAAGTCAACAGTATGCCCTTGGTCGGCGTTTCTCGGCATACGATAAGCCCAGATGACGAGGAACATAAGTACGATTACCATGGCGATGGCAATGTAGGGCGCGCAAAGCACACTGAGGTCGGCATCGCGAACGGCTGCAAACTGACGCTCATCGAGCTGTGCACGCTCTGCCGAACTGAGCGGACTGAGCCGCGCCTGAATGAAATTCATGGCTACAAACATGCCCAGCAGAGAGCCCATCGGGTTGAAGGCCTGTGCCAGGTTCAATCGGCGGGTGGCTGTCTCTTCTGCACCCATCGACAAGATATAAGGGTTGGCACTTGTTTCCAGAAACGACAGCCCGCACGTCAGCACGAAGTAAGCTATCAGGAAAGGATAGTACGACCCTGTCAGCTTTGCCGGCAGGAACAAGCCGGCTCCCAAGGCGTAGAGCCCCAGTCCCATCAAGATGCCTGCTTTGTAGGAATACTTGCGGATGAAGATTGCCGCCGGAAAGGCCATGGCAAAATAGCCGCCGTAGAAAGCCACCTGCACAAGGGCTCCGTCGGTGACACTCATCCGGAAAATTTTTGAAAAAGCCTTTACCATGGGGTTGGTGATGTCGTTTGCAAATCCCCAAAGGGCAAAGCACATCGTGACAAGAATGAATGGCACAACAAAGCGTTGTGCGCCATTGCTCAATAATGCCGGCTTTTGCTGAACAGTTTCTTGACGCATAAAAATAGTGTTGGCTTTATGTTATAAAGAAAAACCTCCCAACCTCTGCATCTGTCGGAGGAGGTTGGGAGGTATGATTCAAGAGGATTATTTATAAATTGGTCCGAAGTTCTGGCAAGCACGATAGTCGGCACCCTCTTTGTCCATTCCAAAGGCATTCCATGCAGCCGGACGGAAGATGTCCTTGTCGGCAATGTTATGCATGCATACCGGTATGCGAAGGATGGAACAGAGTGTGATAATGTCGGCTCCCACGTGTCCGTAGCAGATGGCTCCGTGGTTAGCACCCCATGCGTTCATCACCGAATAGACGTCCTTGAAGGCATCCTTTGTCGGGTCAAGTCGTGGTGTGAACCATGTGGTGGGCCATGTCGGGTCGGTACGCTTGTCGAGGATGTCGTTCACCTCGGGGTCGAGCTCTACCGTCCAACCCTCAGCCAGTTGCAGCACCGGACCGAGACCGCTCACGATGTTCACGCGGAGCATGGTCATCGGCATACCGCCACGCGAGAGGAAGTGGGCCGAATAGCCACCGCCACGGAAGTAGTCGCGGTCGGCTGGCATCCAGCTTGTTGCCTTCATGCATGCCTCCACGTCGGCTTCGTTCATGTTCCACGGCTCTTTCATCGTCGGCATTCCCTTTTCATCCTTCATGGCACCGGTAGCATCGAGCGTCGTGGCACCACTGTTGATGAGATGGATGAATCCCTGTTTCGACAGTCCTTCGAGTTCCTTGCCCGTGACACGTTTCACTGCCTCAGGACTCCAGTAGGTACGAATATCGCTGAACATCACGCCGCGGTTGGTCAGCAGATGGCCGAAGAGCATCGAGACGCCGTTGAGCGAGTCGTTCTCTGTAGCCAGCAGGTCGGCCTCGCGAATACCGTTCCAGTCGAACGACGTGCAGAGCAACGACTCGGGGAAGTCGAAGTTGGGCTTATAGTCGGTCCACTGACGCTGTCCCTGAACACCGCCGAGAATGGCGTTGTGACCTTTTGCCTCTTCCTTGTAGCCCTGTTCGAGCAGGCGCGGGTTGCCATGCATCAGGTCGCGGATAATCATCATGCACTTCACGGTGAATTCCCAGTCCTGGTCTTTCTCCTCGCGAGTCTTACCCTTACCCTTGCCATTGAACGTGGTCATGGGAGTGCCGGGGAAGAGCGGACGGTCCTCGTTATAGTCGTGGCCTTCATTGGGCTTCGCATATTTCTCCACCCACTGCATGGCTTTCTCAAATTCCTCATGGTCGTAGATGCCGAAGTCGACACGACGCAGAATCTCAACTAGGTCGGCATACTCAGTGCGCATGCCCAGATAGTTCTGGAAGAAGTCGGCATCGACAATCGAACCGGCAATACCCATACAAGTATTACCCAGCGAGATGTACGACTTGCCACGCATAGTTGCCACAGCCTGTGCAGCACGGGCAAAGCGCAGAATCTTCTCAGCAACGTCGGCTGGAATGGTATTGTCTTGCAGGTCCTGAACGTCGTGACCGTAGATACCGAATGCGGGCAGACCTTTCTGAGCATGGGCAGCCAGAACGGCAGCCAGATAGACAGCTCCGGGACGCTCCGTGCCGTTGAAACCCCATACGGCCTTCGGGTAGTGAGGATTCATGTCCATCGTCTCCGAACCGTAGCACCAGCACGATGTCACAGTGATGGTGGAACCGACACCCTCACGTTCAAACTTCTCTGCACATGCAGCACTCTCAGCAACACGGCCAATCGTGGTATCGGCTATCACGCACTCAACGGGCGAACCGTCGCCATTGCGCAGATTGGATGTAATCAACTCTGCCACAGCCTTGGCCAGGCACATCGTCTTCTCTTCAAGACACTCTCTAACACCACCCTGACGACCATCTATCGTCGGACGGATTCCAATTTTAGGATAGTTTTTCATCATTAGGTTTTTATACTTTATTAGTAAATTAATCTATAAACGCCACAAAATTACAAAAGTTTTCTGTCTTCGCAAAATTTATTATAATATTTTTTAATATATAAATTTGCATTTTCGCTCATTTATTTCATAAATTTCTCACGTTCGAACAAAGAAAGACATTTCTTTTCTTCTCACTTCATCGAAATTATCGTACCTTTGCACAGTTGTTTAACATTTCAACATTTAGCCCCTCTCCTCTGGGGAGCTTGGGAGGGAGCCCAACATTTCAACATACTCATGGCAAAGGATAAGACAATGTTTGTCTGCGAGAACTGCGGACAAGAGTCGCCCAAATGGATTGGCAAGTGCCCTGCCTGCGGGCAGTGGAACACGTTTAAGGAGATACGCGTCAGTGCCGACACAGGCACCCATGCAGCCCGCAGCGCAGCCCAGGCTGTGCGTGCCCGCCATGCCGACGGCAACCGCCCACTCCACCTGCACGAGATCTCGGTGAAGGATGAGCCGCGCCTCGACATGCACGACGACGAGTTCAACCGTGTGCTCGGCGGCGGACTCGTCAAAGGTTCCATCGTGCTACTCGGCGGCGAGCCCGGCATAGGCAAGTCCACCCTCACCCTGCAGACCATCCTCGGCCTGCACGACCTCCGCGTGCTCTACGTCAGCGGCGAAGAGAGTGCCCACCAGCTCAAGATGCGTGCCGACCGAATTGGGGCGGGGTCAGGAGAGCCCCTCATCCTCTGCGAGACATCGCTCGAGGCCATCTTTGCCCACATACGCGACGTGCAGCCACAGCTCGTGGTCATCGACTCCATCCAGACCATTGCCACCGAAGAGGTCGACTCGTCGCCCGGCAGCATCGCCCAAGTGCGCGAGTGCGCTGCCGCCCTGCTGCGCTTTGCAAAGTCGAGCGGCGTTCCCGTCATCATCATCGGACACATCAACAAAGAGGGCACGCTGGCCGGTCCGAAGATTCTCGAACACATTGTCGACACCGTCATCCAGTTCGAGGGCGACCAGCACCACCTCTACCGCATCCTCCGAGCCATGAAAAACCGATTCGGCTCAACCTCCGAGCTCGGCATCTACGAGATGCGGGCCAACGGACTGCGCCCCGTCAGCAACCCGTCGGAGCTATTGCTCACACAAGACCACGAAGGACTCTCGGGCATAGCCATCAGTGCAGCCATCGAGGGCGTGCGCCCTTTCCTCGTCGAGACTCAGGCACTCGTCTCCACCGCCGCCTACGGCACCCCACAACGCACGGCAACCGGCTTCGACCAACGCCGACTCAACATGCTACTTGCCGTTCTGGAAAAACGTGTCGGCTTTAAGCTCGCACAGAAAGACGTCTTTCTCAACATTGCCGGCGGTCTACGTGTCACCGACCTGGCTATGGACCTCAGCGTCATCGCCGCCGTACTCTCCAGCAATGTCGACACACCCATCGAACCGGGCTGGTGCATGGCAGGCGAAGTAGGACTCTCAGGCGAGGTGCGCCCCGTCAGCCGCATCGAGCAACGCATCAGCGAAGCCCAGAAGCTCGGCTTCAGCCACATCATCGTGCCCGCCTACAACCTCAAGGGCATCAATCCCCACGACTACCAGATTCAGCTGCACCCCGTCAAGAAAGTTGAGGGTGCCCTCCGCGAATTGTTCGGATAGAAAGACATATTAATAAGGTATAGACATATTAACATAAATACATATCCGCACCAATAATGTAACATAATGCAAAAGCAGGGCAAATAAGTAAGCTTATTCTACCCTGCTTTTGTCATAAATAGCTTTCTATAGTTTCCCATGAACCAGAATTGGAGTTGTAATGTGCAGATTTATATGTTACCTTTGCTGTTCCTTTGGATTTGATTAAGTTATAATAGATATCGTCGACTACGCAATCATAGGCGACTACATGCTGTCCCGCAAATGCCAGCAGGACAAGGACTAATGTTTTTAGTTGGAAATGCTTCATTTGAAAATTAAATTAAAATGGGCGGAACTGCTCTGTTGCTTTTCCACTCTTGCAGGCTACCGCCAAGTGGCCCATGTATCAAGAAAAGCGCAAACAATCCACACCCAACGGTGTGAACCTTCATCGCTTGTTCTCTGATACAAATGATTTGGCGGTATTTGCAAAAGTAAGAACAAGGACTAGAGTCCAAGTTTTATAAAAAAATCGGTCTGAGCAGAAACGCCAGGTGAATAAATGTTGTTAGTATATTCGGGGTGTTGCTGTTGCCGGTGCTCTTTCTCTTTGTCTCTATGTCATCATTCTATTTTGTATAAGGGGTTAACATTCTTGTTCATAATATTTCTACGCGACAAAAATACGAAGAAAAACGGAAACGGTAAAGAAAAACGATAAAAATGTTAAAATCAAGGGGTAAGGTGGTGGAGATTTTAACACGCAGAATCGCACGAAATGAGGTTGGTGGGATTGGTGCCCGCCGAGGGGAAAATGGGCGATTGTGTGGCGATTTTTGCAGAGTGCTGGTTGTCAATGGTTTAACGCGGCACG
>CACYRB010000041.1 GCA_902776685.1 uncultured Prevotellaceae bacterium | reverse complement strand
GCCAACGGCCGCAACTGCACCGGCAACGTCGAGAGCTGGTTCATCAGCCCCAAGATCGACGCTTCGGGTGCAACCGACCTGAAACTCTCGTTCGATCAGAACCTGCGCTACTTTGCCGACACCGAGACCGCCAAGGCACAGGCTACCCTTTGGGTACGCGAAGGCGAGACCGGCGCATGGACACAGGTAACCATCCCCACACATGAGAACGCCTCCGGCAACGACTTCTCTCCCTCTGGCGAGATCAACCTCTCGGCATACGCAGGCAAGACCATCCAGCTCGGCTTCAAGTACCTGGCAACTACCGAGGACCCCGGACGCTGGGAAATAAAAAACTTCACTGTTCAGGACGGCGACATAGTCATCACCTATCAGGATGAGACTATAGAGAGCCTCAACAGCAAGACTGATACCCCCATTGACTATATCAACCTCAAGCTCAACAACGCCGTCGTTGTCTATGTTGACCCAACGCAGGGCGCATACGTCCGCGAAGGCGACTATGCCATCCTGTTCTTCCAGACCGGTCTTAACCTCACCGAAGGCCAGACCCTCACCGGCGACATCAAGTTCAACTACGCACCCCACTACGGACTTCCCGAGACGAAAGACATTCAGGATGTGACCACCCTCGAAGGCGTCACCACAGGCACCACCGAGTTTGAACCCGTAGAGACAACCCTCGATGAGCTCATCGCCCTGAAGCATGTTGCCGACCTCGTCGTTGTGAAAGGTGTCACCCTCTCTTCCGAGACCGTCACCACAGGCGAAGGCGAGAACCAGAAGACCGTCACCAACTACTACATGAACCTCGGCGGCAAGAAAGTCCAGATTTTCGACAAGTTCAACCTTATGGCCATTCCGACTGTCGATGTTGGAAATATGATATTTGATGTTATTGGCATCTTCGGCACCATCTACAAGAGTGCACCTGAGATTTATCTAACCCAAAAGATTGGAAATGGGAATGATAATCTATATATATACCCACCCACCATAAACGGAGATCTTATTTTTGAAAATTCAACAAAGGTTACTATTGTCCCAAATAATTCAAACAATATTGTCTATTATACTACAGACAATTCTACGCCATCCCCTCTGTCCAATATATATAAAGGACCATTTACGATAACTAAGACAACAACCGTAAAAGCTATAGAAACAAATTCAGATGGTTTTTCGAGTCAGGTTGCTAAAAAAGATTTCTATAAAATTATTCCAACAAATACGAATGATATTCATGTATATTTGCTTTCATTTAACTCAAATACTAATTCTGGGACGAGCGTTAATTTAAAAGTAGATAACGATTCTGATAATCCAATCCATATAGATTTAGTAGAAGCATATATTATGTCAGGGAATACGCCTTTTGCAAAAATCAATTTAAATAACTATATTAGCGCTCATAACAATAGCGTATTTAGTATTAACAATAGTACTCCTAATTCTCTTTTCTATTTTGACTGGATTATAAAAATTCAATTCACAAATCTTCTAAATCAAACATTTATAAAATGTGTACGCATTAATCATGGTTCTTTACGGACTAACGTCGAACTTGTAGAAGAAATTACTGAGAATAATCAATTACATGTATTTCTTTTATCTGCAGACACAAATGTTAATACTGGTGCATACGTTATTCTAAAATTTAATAACAGCTCTTACCTCCCGATTCATGTTAATAATATCATGGCATATATCAAGGGAGAAAGAAATGCATTTGATAATATCAATGCTAATTACATTCTTGAGTCACACAATAATATGAATTTTAGCATCCGAAATCCAGATCCAAATGCACTTTTTGCATCTGATTGGGTTATAAAAATTACATATACCAATTCAAATAATCAAAAATGTATTAAATGTGTAGAAACCAATCATAACAGTTTTCAAACCAATATGGAACTTAATGAATCTGATGATGTAACAGGTGTTAATAATGTTATTAATGCAACAGAAAACTCTAATACTCTCATCTACAACCTCTCCGGTCAGCGCGTGAACGACACCTATCGCGGCATTGTCATCAAGAACGGTAAGAAGTTCGTTCAGAAGTAAATGCCGACTCCTATCCCCTCCCCATCTGCGGAAGAAGGATAGCAACCCCAACAGGCAGCCTCCACCATCAGAGGCTGCTTGTTTTTTATTAGTTCTCTAACCGCAAATTACACGAATTGCAAATAAATCTTAATCCATCACCTGAAACATATACCACTCACTTTCGGAAATGTTAAAGCCCCATTCCCGATTTAACATTTCCATTAGCCCCCTAAATTAAGGGGTTAAGGGTCTTTTCATCCTTCATCTTTCATCCCTCATCCCTGAAACATATATGTTTGGGGTTGCAAAAGACCGTCTTTCACCCTCCAAAACACGGTCTTTTACCACCCAAAACCTTATCTTTCGCACCCCGAAACATATACCTTTCAGAAGTGAAAAGTGAAAAGTGAAAAATGAGAAGTATTAAAACGCCTTGACAACCAGCAATTTACACACAACCCTCCAGAATCTCTTGTTTTAATGTTGCCGGCCAACAACCCCACCCCGCCCGTTTCATGCGATTCTGCGCGTTAAATTCCCCTCCGCAACAAACATCTATTTTAACATTTTCTGGTATTTGGTTTTGACGAGGGCGAAGGAGTTGCGGACCAGCTGCAGGGTGAGGTCGTCGGGCACGTCGTTGACGCGGATGCCTATCCAGTATTTCGGATTGAAGTTGACGGGGCGCATGACGCCATCATAATGTTCTTTCAGCTCAACGATGCGGTCGGGCTGACATTTGACGGTGATGGTTTCGAAATTGTCGACGTCAATATATAAAAAGGTATGGCCGCAGGTATAGAACACGAGGATACCGTTTGCCGCCTTGAACTTCTGGAAGGGGAAGCGTTCCTCGATGTCGTCGGAGAGTGAGAGCGCAAAGTCACGCAGTTGTTCGATGTTCATTTTTAGTTTTTAGTTTTCAGTTTTTAGACTTTCAACTTTAGTTTTTGATAGGCCAGTCGCTCGTCGCCGTTGGCAAGAAAGATGATGCCGCAATAGGTGAAGCCGAACTGCTGCAAGAGATGTCGCATGATGGTGTTGTCGCGATGGGTGTCGATTCGGATGTTGTGCGAGTGGGAGAAGCAATAGTCGAGCAAGGCCTGCATCACGCCATGAGCCTCGGGCCGACTGGCTATGCGGTGTACGACATGATAGGGCTGCTCGCGATCTAACCACTCTCCCTCATAGATCTGTGCGTAGGTGGGTTCGGGACCGGGAAGGAAGGCGAAGGTCCCGACGGGTTCGTCGCCACTGAGCACAATAAAGCTGCTGTGCCTGTCGATGTCGCGCATGAAGTCTTCGGCCTTCGGGTAGCCGTTAGCCCACTGCGTCGGATTGCCGCTCTGTCGCATAATGCCACGGGCAGCCTCGGCCAGTTGCAACAAGGCTGGCACGTCGGCAGGAGTGGCATGTCGGATGTCGTAGGTCATCGTTCGTCGTTTTATCGGTTACAAATTTACGTTATATTTTCTATTTATCAAAATTTTGCTGAAACTAAACTTCTGTCAAATATCAATTAAAAAGATTTGGCAGAAAGGATTTTTTATGCTACTTTTGCATCACAAATTAAGACATAACGACAAAAGATTGACATAAACCCTTTATAACAGCAAGAGAATATGAAAAAACTGATGATGACATGTGCCTGCGCTGTGCTACTGAGTACAGCACTGGATGGCTGTCTGCCAAAGAAAAGTGGAAAAGACGATGCCGAGTTGCAGGAAATGATTGACAAGGCTGCCGAGAAGAAAGTGGCCGAGTTGGAAAAAGAGCGTGAGATACAGGAGAAGCTCGACCGTGCCGAGGCCATCATTGCCGCCGACGAGGCCAAGAAGGCTCAGGCCAAGAAAAAGCCTGCACAGACATCGACCGTGGTGGTCGACGTTCCTGGCACACGCTTTGCCCACGTCATTCGTGAAGGTGGCTACACCAATGCCCGGTCAGGCCCCGGCATAGGCTATGCTATCTTGAACAAGGTGAAGGACGGCAGCCCCATCCTGTATAGCGGCCGACTGGTACGAAACAACTGGGTACAGGTGTACGATACCCGCGGCAACTATCTGGGCTATATGAGTGCAAACAAGATTGTTCCTTAATGGCCGACCCTAAGACTCAACATTTCAACATGAAAATATTATTATTAGGTAGTGGTGGGCGCGAGCATGCGCTTGCCTGGAAAATCGCGCAAAGCGAAAAAACTGAAAAGCTCTTCATCGCTCCAGGTAACCCGGGCACGGCAAGCTGCGGCGAAAACGTAGCCATGAAGGCCGACGACTTTGAGGCCGTCAAGCAGTTTTGTGTGGCGAAAGCCATCGATATGGTGGTCGTTGGTCCTGAGGACCCGTTGGTGAAAGGCATCAGCGACGAGCTGAGGGCCGACCCGCAGACGGCCCACATCGCCGTGATTGGGCCTTCGAAGGCTGGGGCTCAACTTGAGGGCAGCAAAGACTTTGCCAAGGCGTTCATGCTTCGCCACGGCATTCCCACCGCCCGATATCAGACGTTCGACGGTAACAGTCTGGCCGAGGGCATGGCTTTCTTAGAAACGCTGGAACCACCCTATGTGCTTAAGGCCGACGGCTTGTGTGCCGGAAAGGGTGTGCTCATCGTGCCCACGCTTGAGGAGGCTCGCGAAGAACTCAAGGCTATGCTCGGCGGAATGTTCGGCAACGCCTCGGCGCGTGTGGTCATCGAGGAGTTCCTGAGCGGTATCGAGTGTTCGGTCTTCGTCGTGACCGACGGACAACACTACCAGATTCTGCCCGAGGCGAAAGACTACAAACGTATCGGGGAAGGCGATACCGGACTGAACACCGGCGGCATGGGAAGTGTCTCGCCCGTTCCGTTTGCAACCGAAGAATGGATGCAGAAAGTGGAAGAACGTATCATTAAACCTACGATTGAAGGGTTGAAGGCCGAAAGCATTGACTATAAAGGATTTATCTTCTTCGGACTTATCAACGTCAAGGGTAATCCGATGGTGATTGAATACAACTGTCGAATGGGCGATCCCGAGACGGAAAGCGTGATGCTTCGACTGAAAAGCGACATCGTAGATTTGTTTGAGGGTATCGCAGAGGATAATCTTGACCAGCGGAAGGTGGTCTTCGACGAGCGTGCCGCCGTCAGCGTGATGCTCGTTTCGGGCGGCTATCCGCAGACCTATCAGAAGGGCTATCCCATCAGCCTCCCCACCACACTCTCTTCCGACTCCATCGTATTCCATGCCGGCACGGCCATGAACGAGGCGCAGCTCGTCACCAACGGCGGCCGCGTGCTGGCAGTCTCAAGCTACGGAAAGGACAAGGAAGAGGCTTTGGAGAAGAGTTTCCGTGAGGCCGAGAAGATAACGTTCACCGGAAAATACTTCCGTTCCGATATTGGAAAAGACCTATAGTTTAATGCATAATTCATAATGCATAATTCATAATTCATAATGCATAATGCATAATGGGCTGGCGCATCGGAAACGACTATGCACTATGAACTATGAACTATGGACTATGGACTATGCACTATGAACTATGCACTATGAACTATGCACTATGAACTAAAATAAGTGGGATGACGAAGAAAAGAATACAGACCAAGATAGCCGGTAGCCGGTTCACGTTTCCCGTTACGGCTTTTATTGCTGCAATGCTGTTTGCGGCAGCCTATCTCACGGGACACGACATCTGGATACCCCTTGCCGGAGTTGCACTTTCCACACTCATCGTGGCGGAATGGAGCAACTCCAATACGCTTATCCGCATCTACAGCAGCATGATTCCTTGCGCCTACATGCTGCTGTCGATATTGTCGGCGGGCTACTACACGTCGCTTTCCGGTTTTCTCGTCCAACTGTGCTTTATCATCATGCTCTACTGCCTGTGCCGGGCCTACCAAGACCATACCGCCACGGGGTGGACTTTCTACGGATTCTTTGCCATTGGCATAGCCAGCACGTTGTTTGTGCAGATTCTCTTCTATGTTCCTCTGCTGTGGATTCTCCTGTTCACCAAGTTGCAGGCCGGCAGTCTACGCTGCTTTGTCGCGTCGTTGTTAGGACTCATCACTCCTTATTGGTTTGTAGCAGCCTGGCTGTTGTATACGGGTAATACTGATTTCTTCGTCGACCATTTCACGGCCATTGCCCATTTCGAGCCATTGGCCAATGTGGAACATGCCGACACGAAGATGTTGCTGTCGTTCAGTTTCATCCTCATTCTTTCTCTGACGGGCATCGTCCACTTCCTGCGAAAGAAGCATTACGACAAGATACGCACCCAGATGCTCTACGAGGCTCTCATCATTCTCGACATCTTCACCATTGTCTTCCTCGTTCTGCAACCACAACATGCCGACTGTCTGCTGCGCATTTTCACGATAACAACTGCTCCGCTCATCGGACATTTCCTTGCCCTGACACATACTAAAATCACTAACATCGCATTCATCGTCATCGTGTTGCTCACGTTTGTGCTGATTGCTGTCAACCTATGGATTCCCTTACCGAACTTCTTATAAGCGGCGGCTACTGGGGAATGCTCGTTGCAGCCTTTCTCGCCGGTTCGTTCTTCCCTTTCTCGAGCGAGGCCGTCATGCTTGCCCTGCTTGCGGCAAAGCTCGACGCCTGGCAGCTCATCGTCTTCGGCACCATCGGCAACGTGTTGGGGTCGGTCGTGAACTATGGCGTCGGTCACATGGGTAAGCTGGAGTGGATAGAACGCTACCTGCACGTCAGCAAGAAGAGTCTTGATCGGGCGAAGCGCTTCATGGGCGGACATGGCGCATGGATGGGATTTTTTGCTTTTCTCCCCTTGCTCGGCAGTGCCATCACCATTGTGCTCGGACTGATGCGCGCCAACATTCCGGTGACTTTCCTGAGCATAACCGCAGGTAAGTTTCTGCGTTACGTCCTGTTGGTTTATGGCGTTTCATTTTTCTTCTGAGCCCTCCGTTTTGCTAATAATTCATAATTCAACATGCATTATTGGCGTTTCATAATTTATAATTCACAATTATTTATTACCTTTGCATTTTGAAATCGAGACAAACATAGATTTTTTACACAATATGAAACAGTACAGACTTGTGGACAACGTGCTCGGATGGGTTGCTTTTCTTATTGCAGCCTTCGTGTACTGCTCCACCATTGAGCCTACGGCTTCGTTCTGGGATTGTCCGGAATTCATCACAACAGGTTACAAATTAGAGGTAGGTCACCCGCCAGGTGCACCTTTCTTCATGCTGACCGCCAACCTTTTCTCTCAGTTTGCGAGCGACCCGACAACGGTTGCCAAGATGGTGAACATGATGAGTGCGTTGCTCTCAGCCACGACCATTCTGTTCCTATTCTGGACCATTACCCATCTGACTCGTAAGCTGATACTGAAAGACTGGGACCAACTGACCACAGCCAAGCTCATTGCCATTGAGGCCAGCGGCATGGTCGGTGCTTTGATCTACGCGTTCAGCGACACGTTCTGGTTCAGCGCTGTCGAAGGTGAGGTCTATGCCTACTCATCGGCATTTACCGCCGTCGTGTTCTGGCTCATCCTGAAATGGGAAGACCACGCCGACGAGCCCCACAGCGACCGGTGGCTGGTGCTCATTGCCTACATGACAGGTCTGTCTATCGGTGTTCACCTGCTCAACCTGCTGTGCATCCCGGCCATCGTGCTCGTGTTCTGCTACCGCAGATATCCCGAGATTGAACTGAAAGGCTCGCTCATAGCCCTCGCCGTCTCGTTCGTGCTGGTGGCAGCCGTGCTCTATGGTGTCGTGCCAGGCATCATCACCGTAGGCGGATGGTTTGAGCTGCTGTTTGTCAATAAGCTGCACATGGCGTTCAACACAGGTCTCATCGTTTACGTGTGTCTGTTGGTGGCTACCGTCATCTGGGCCATCTACGAGACCTATACCAACAAGAACGAAACGCGCCAGAACATTGCCTTCCTGCTTTCCGTGGCCATGCTCGGTATTCCCTTCTATGGCTACGGATGGTCGGCCGTGCTGATTGGTGCCGTTGTGCTGATTGCCCTGTGGTTCGCGCTCAGCTATAAGCGCACCGAGGGCAAGAAGAAGGTTTCGCTCGTGCCGGCACGACTGAAGAACACCACGCTGCTCTGCCTGCTGATGCTCATGATTGGCTATTCATCCTATGCGCTCATCATGATTCGATCGGCTGCCAACCCGCCCATGGACCAGAACTCGCCGGAAGACATCTTCACGCTTGGCAACTACCTGAGCCGCGACCAGTATGGCGACCGCCCGCTGCTCTACGGACAAGTATATACCTCCGATGTGAACTTCGTTCCCGAGGGCGACTATCTGGTGCCGGAACGCAAGGAGGGCGCTCCCGTGTGGCAGCAGAAAGAAAAGGCATCGAAGGACGAGAAAGACTCCTACTTCATCGTGACGACCAAAGACAAATACGTCTATGCCAAGAACATGCTCTTCCCCCGTATGTGGGACAAGAAATACACCCAGGCCTACGAAGACTGGATGGGCGGCGTTGAAGGAAACGTCTCGGAATACGACCGAGGCAACGGAGAGATGGTACAGGTGAAGGTGCCGACGTTTATGGAGAACATTCGTTTCTTCCTCTCCTACCAGTGCAACTTCATGTATTGGCGCTACTTCATGTGGAACTTTGCCGGCCGACAGAACGACATTCAGAGTAATGGCGAGCTGGAGCACGGCAACTGGATTTCGGGAATCCCCTTTGTCGACAACATGATGCTGGGCAACCAAAGTACCCTGCCCGATGAACTGAAAGAGAACAAAGGCCACAACGTCTACTACTGTCTGCCCTTGCTGCTCGGTCTTATCGGACTGTTCTGGCAGGCTTGGCGCGGACAGCGCGGCATACGCCAGTTCTGGGTGGTCTTCTTCCTGTTCTTCATGACGGGTCTGGCCATCGTCGTCTATCTGAACCAGACACCCCAGCAGCCGCGCGAACGCGACTACGCCTATGCCGGTTCGTTCTATGCCTTTGCCATCTGGTGCGGCATTGGTGTGGCAGCCCTGATAGACCTGGTCAAGAAATACCTCAAGCTCAACGAGACGATTGTGGCTTCCGTGCTTGCTGTGCTCACCCTGCTGGTGCCCATACAAATGGCATCGCAGAACTGGGACGACCACGACCGCAGCGAGCGCTACATGTGTCGCGACTTCGGACAGAACTATCTGATGACGCTTCAAGACGAGGGCAACCCCATCATCTTCACCAATGGCGACAACGACACGTTCCCGCTCTGGTATAACCAGGATGTGGAAGGCTTCCGCACCGATACCCGCGTCTGCAACCTGAGCTACCTGCAAGTAGACTGGTACATCGACCAGATGAAACGTCCGGCCTACGACTCGCCCGCCCTGCCCATCAGCTGGCCGCGACTCGACTACTGCTCGGGCACGAACGAGGCCGTACCCATCTATCCCGAAGAGAAGCAGAAGGTGCTCAACTACTACAAGCAATACCCTGAACAAGCTCGCAAGGAGTATGGCGACGAGCCGTTTGAGCTGAAGAATATCCTGAAGTATTGGGTACGCTCAGAAGACCCCGACAACCGTGCCATTCCCACCGATACGCTCTATATGACAATCGACAAGGAAGCCGTTCGCAAGAGTGGTATGCTGATGGCCTCCGACACCATCCCCGACCGCATGGTCATCTCGCTCGCAGGGCGCCGCTCGCTCTACAAGGGCGACCTGATGATGCTCGAAATCATTGCCAACTCCAACTGGGTGCGCCCCATCTATGTGGCCTACACCGTGGGTAAGGAGAACTACATGAACCTTGGCGACAACTTCGTCTGCGAAGGACTGGCCAACCGCATCACGCCGTTCACAACCATCGCCAAGGGCGTAAAGAACTTCGATACGGAAAAGACGTATAACAACCTGATGAACCGCTACAAGTGGGGAGGTCTGGAGAAGCCGGGGCTCTATCTCGACCAGACCGTCTCCCGTCTCTGCATCACCCATCGCCATCTCTTCGGACAGCTGGCCCAGGAACTCATAGCCGAAGGAAAGAAAGACAAGGCCCTGAAGGTGCTGCAAAAGCAGGAGAAGGTTCTCCCGGGATATAATCTGCCTCGCAACTACCTCGCAGGCGACGGCGACCTGGCTGTAGCCTATGCCCAACTCGGACAGAAAGCCAAAGCCGCCGAGTATATCAACATCTGCTGGAAGAACGCACGTCAGTACATGGAGTGGTATCTCTCGCTCAGCACGACACGCCTCATGCGCTACGAACGCGAGGTGATGACGCAGCGTGCCATCATGGAACGTCTCATCGGCACCGCCGAGATGACCGACAAGAAACTGGCCGAGCGCCTTACCGCTGAATACTACCAGCTGTTGAAGGCCTATCAGGCTAAAGGAGGCCGGTTAGAAGAAATATAATAATATGTTCATCGAACAACCTGCCGTGTGGCTCAGATGGCTGTGGCCGAAGGCCATCTGGAGAATGAATCACAACGAGAAGTCGGTTTACCTGACTTTCGACGACGGGCCAATACCCGAGTCGACGCCGTTCATTCTCCAGACCCTTCGCGAGCACAACGTCAAGGCCACATTTTTCATGGTGGGCGATAACGTGAGGAAATATCCAGAGCTCTATCAGCAGATTGTCGACGAAGGCCATCAGGTAGGCAACCACACCCACAACCACATCAGCGGTTTCCGCCACACGCTTCACGACTACAGCTACAACACCGAGAAGGCCAACGCCTACATCCACTCCCACCTCTTTCGTCCGCCCCACGGATGGATGCGTATGGCACAGTATGCCTGGCTTTCGCGCCGCTACAAGATTGTCATGTGGGACGTCGTGACCCGCGACTACTCCAAATGGATGACGGCCCAAGACGTGTTCAACAACGTGAAATACTACACCCGCAACGGCTCCATCATCACCTTCCACGACTCGCTGAAAAGCATCGACAAGCTGCGGTTTGCCTTGCCCGAAGCTCTCAGATGGCTGAAACAGGAAGGCTACACGTTCAAGACATTCGAATGAAAAGCGTAAACGTGCCGTTTTTATGGTGTAAACCTATCGTTTTCATCACGTAAACCTATCGTTCTTTAAGCGTAAACGTATCGTTCTTTTAATGTAAACGTATCGATTAGACATGAAAAGTGATACATCCAGCCAACGCAAAGAAAGGCTCAGGAACTCACGCCTCTACAACGGCATGAACAAGCTGACGACCTACCTCGACCGCTATTATGTCGACGGTATTGCCGGACTCATCCCCGGCGGCATCGGCGACGCCATGACCGCGCTGTTCACCCTCGTCCACATCTACTTCAGTCTTTTCCGCCTGCACAGTGTACCGCTAACCCTGGCCATCCTCAACAACAGCCTGCGCGACCTGCTGCTCGGCCTTATACCCTTCTACGTGGGCGACCTCATCGACTTCTTCCACCAGTCCAACGCTCGCAACATGCGACTCATCGACGGTTTCATCAACGAAGACCAAGCGGTCATCGCCGACGTCAACCGCAAAGCCCGCCAATCGCTCATTGCCTGCCTGTTGCTGCTTGTGGGCATCCTGCTCATCCTCGCTTTGATAGCATGGATAGCTACTAAACTCGGAACCATCATTTTCTCCTGATCCGTGAAAACCTCATTTGGCAAAGCAACACTATTTCTTTTGCTGTTGGCTGTTGCCACGACAGCAGCGGCAAAGAAGCGCGACCGACAAAACACCATTGTCATGCGACGTGTCTTTGCCTATGCCGCCACGGTCGACACGACGGCCTGCGCCGACTCGCTGCGCAACGTCTACATCAAATACTCGCTGCGCGTCAACCGCCGCAACCCCATCCTGCTCGCCATACCCACCATGTACGCCATAGCGCACGGCGACCAACGCGCCTATATAGGCGAGGTCTTCGGAAAACACATCATGAACGGCAGCCACGCCGACCACTTCGAAGAAACCTTCAAGCAAACCACCATTCCCCACCGCCGCAGGACGCTCACCACACTGAGAAAATATCTGCGGCCCGACATCTACGGCGTCACCATTGCCGACGAGATTATTCTCTCGCCGTTCAACAAAATCAACCGCCGCTACTACTCCTACCGGTCCATACAGGAAGGCGACAGTCTGGTGAGAATCACGTTCAAGCCCCGACTGAAGAACACCCAACTCGTCAGCGGCACGGCCATAGCCGACTTCCTCACCGGACGCATCATCTCGGCCGAGTTTCACGGCGAATACGACATGATTCGCTTCACCCTTCGCACCGAGATGGGTCGTGAAGGCCTCGCCTCACTGTTGCCCCAAAGTTGCGAGCTGGATGCCGTGTTCAGGTTTCTCGGCAACAACATCTCAGCCAAATACTACACGCAGGAGAATCCCCCACCCCCCAGTGGAGAGTTGGAGGAGGGCCTCACCCAGCGACCCGTCCCGTTGTCCGAAGACGAAGATTCACTCTTTCAAGCCCACCGAAAGGCAGAAGAAGAGAAACGGGCTGCCGGAACCCAGAAGCGCGACAACTCCTTCAAGCGCATCGCATGGGACATGATTGGCGAGCGCATCTTCAATCGCACCAAGGCTCAGTTCGGCACCCGCGACCAGGGCTACCTGCGCATCTCGCCCATCCTCAACCCGCTCTATCTCGGCTACAGCAAGCGCAAGGGCGTCTACTATAAGTTCGACGTCAGGAGCAGCTTCCAGTTCAACGACAACCAGGAAATCAGCACGCGACTGAAAGCCGGATACTCGTTCAAGCAACGACAGTTCTACTTCAAGCTGCCCACCCTGTTCTATTTCCACAAACGTCGCAACGGCTACGTCGAGCTGGAAATCGGTAACGGCAACCGCATCACAAACTCCGACATCGTTGAACAGGTCAGGCACGAACATGCCGACTCCATCAAATGGGAGAACATGAACCTCGACTACTTCAAAGACACCTACGTCAGACTCAGCACCCACTACGACCTGAGTTCCAGGATTAGCCTGCGCACAGGCATCATCGTCCACCATCGCGACGCCGTCGACAAAAAGGGATTCAAGCTGGCTGGCAAGCCCCATTCCTATCGCTCGGCAGCCCCGTTGCTCACCCTCGAATACCGGCCCACAGGCTACAACGGCCCCATCCTGACCTTCGACTACGAGCGCAGCATCAAAGGCTTCCTCAAGTCGAACACCGGATTTGAACGCTGGGAAGCCGACGGCCAATATCTCTATCGCCTGCCCCGTCTGCGAGCCGTCTCCATGCGAGTCGGTGCAGGCTTCTACACCCACAAAGACGACGGAGCCTACTTCCTCGACTACACCAACTTCCGCGACGAGAACATCCCTGGCGGATGGAACGACGAGTGGACTGGAGAGTTCGAACTGCTCGACCGCAACTGGTATAACGCCTCAGAGCACTACGTTCGCGCCAACCTCACCTACGAGTCGCCCCTGCTCGCCATGTCGTGGCTGCCCCTCGTCGGGCGATATATCGAGATGGAACGCATCTACGTCAGCGCCCTTACCGTGAAACACCTGCACCCCTACATCGAGTGCGGCTACGGATTCACCACCCGCCTCTTTTCCGTAGCCCTCTTCCTCGCCAACAAAAACGGAAAGTTCGACGGAGTCGGCGCACGCCTCGGCTTCGAACTCTTCCGCCAATGGTAACCGCCCTGCAATTGTAGAAACACTCACGCCACATTTAATCAAATTTCTCACGTTCGATAAAAGAAATCCATGTTTTTTCTTCTCGCTTAAACAAAAAAATTGTATCTTTGCACACAAAACTATTCAAATATCTGATAATTATGAAAGGAGCAAGCCAAATAACACAACCAACCCAGATAATTGTGACACTGGAAGGAAATGCTACGACATCGGAAATCAAGAAAACGCTGAAAATGATACGCGGCGTCGCCTCTGTGCGTATTGCCCGTCTTAGCGATGACGCCATCATATCACCGACTATACAAAAAAACATTAAGAAAGCCCGTGAGGAATCGGCTTGCGGTGAGACCATCGTTTGCAACTCTCCCGAAGAAATGCAAAAATATTTTGATAGTCTATGACGTACAAAGTTGAATTCTCCAAGCAGGCCGACAAGACTCTCAAGAAATGGAAGAAGTCAAATCCACGCCTGTTCAAAAAAGCAACGGCTCTACTCATGGACATCATGCAGCATCCGCGTACGGGCATAGGACATCCCGAAGCTTTGATTGGCGGCAACGACGTGACCTACTCGCGCCACATCACCGCTAACGACCGAATCATCTACGACATTTACGACGAACGTGTTACTGTGCTTATTATTCAAGCAGAGGAACACTATAGCGACAAATAATCAGGCAATATTTCTCATTTTATAATTCGTGCCTGTCAGACTACACTCCGTGTTTCACTTCGAGCTCTTCCGCCAATGGTAACCGCCCTGCCCCTTCCAATCAAAGCAGGACGACTTTCAGGAAATGGGAATACCGGCTATAATACCACTTGTTGGTAGCCTCGCTACCGATTGTTGGTAGCGTGCCTACCAGTGCTTGGTAGCCATCGTACCAACGCTTGGTACTGACCGTACCAAAAATAATGCAAAAACTTGGTACTCGCAGAAAAACATAAATAAATTTGTTTTTTCGCTCACTTAATCGTACCTTTGCACCCTGAAAAAGGGGAGCTTACGATAACGCAGCAAAAGCTACGCCCCACAGGCTGACGGAGTTTTATTTGCTCAACTTTTCAACATTTCAACATTTCAACATTAAAAAAGGTAATGATTACAGTAACGAATTTAGCTATTCAGTTTGGCAAACGAGTGCTCTACAAGGATGTCAACATCAAGTTTACAAGCGGAAACATATACGGCATTATCGGTGCCAACGGTGCCGGTAAGTCGACGCTGCTGAAAGCCATCAGCGGCGAGCTGGAACCTAACAAGGGAACGGTGGAGCTGGCACCGGGCGAGCGTCTGTCGGTGCTCGACCAGGACCACTTCAAGTTCGACGAGTTCAGCGTGATGGACACGGTGCTCATGGGGCACCAGCCGCTTTGGGCCAACATGAAGGAGCGCGAGGCGCTGTATGCCAAGCCCGAGATGACGGAGGAAGACGGCAACCGCGCCGCCGACCTTGAGCTGAAGTTTGCCGAGATGAACGGCTGGGAGGCCGAGAGCGAGGCGGCACAGCTGTTGCAGAACCTCGGTGTGAAGGAAGACCGCCACTACCTGCAGATGGCTCAGCTGTCGAACAACGAGAAGGTGCGCGTGATGCTGGCCAAGGCCCTCTTCGGTCATCCAGACAACCTGCTGCTCGACGAGCCTACGAACGACCTCGACCTCGACACCGTGCAATGGCTGGAAGAATACCTGAGCTCGCTGGAGCAATGCGTGCTCGTGGTGAGCCACGACCGTCACTTCCTCGATGCCGTGTCCACGCAGACCGTCGACATCGACTTCGGCAAGGTGACCGTGTTCTCGGGCAACTACTCGTTCTGGTATGAGTCGTCGCAGCTCGCCCTGCGTCAGGCGCAGAACCAACGCATGAAGGCTGAGGAAAAGCGCAAGCAGCTGGAGGAGTTCATCCGCCGCTTCTCTGCCAACGTGGCAAAATCGAAGCAGACCACCTCGCGCAAGAAGATGCTGGAGAAGCTGAACGTAGAGGAGATTCGTCCCAGCAGTCGCAAGTATCCGGGCATCATCTTCACGATGGAGCGCGAGCCAGGCAACCAGATTCTGGAAGTGGAAGGACTGAAGGCTGTCGACACCGACGGTACCGTGCTCTTCGACAACGTGTCGTTCAACATCGAGAAAGGCCAGAAGACCGTCTTCCTCTCTCACAACCCGAAGGCCATGACGGCGCTCTTCGAGATTATCAACGGCAACCGCGAGCCACAGGCCGGCACCTATAAATGGGGCATCACCATCACCACCGCCTATCTGCCGCTCGACAATACCGAGTTTTTCCAGTCGGCCCTAAACCTTGTCGACTGGCTGTCGCAATACGGTCCCGGCAACGAGGTCGTGATGAAGGGCTACCTGGGTCGTATGCTCTTCAAGCAGGAGGAAGTGGAGAAAAAGGTGAACGTGCTTTCCGGCGGCGAGAAGATGCGCTGCATGATTGCGCGTATGCAGCTGAAGAATGCCAACTGCCTCATCCTCGACACACCGACCAACCACCTCGACCTGGAGTCGATTCAGGCTTTCAACAACAACCTCATCCAGTTTAAGGGCAACATCCTGTTTGCCTCGCACGACCACGAGTTCATCCAGACCGTTGCCGACCGCATCATCGAGCTGACGCCGAGCGGAACCATCGACAAGCTGATGGACTACGACGACTACATCTACGACGAGCAAATCAAGGAACAGAAAGCCGGAATGTACAAATAAGAAAGAAAAAAACGAAAGATACAAATAAGAAAAATCCCTCTCACACAAGAGGGATTTTTTATTATTGGCGGCTGATGTAAATTGTTAGCTTAACCACCTAAGTATGTGACCTGTCGGTATTACTGGTCTTGCTTTAACCTCACTTCAACAGTTATGCTTAATCCATCAGCCTTCACGATATATGTGCCGATGGATATTTCATACTTCTTGCTCTTTTTGTCATATACTTCTTCTCTTACTATTTCCCCTTTTCCGTTAATTTCCAATGTAATCTCATCGGGCATATATAAGCCATTTGGAGCTAAATAAGTGACTATCAATTCTGCATAAGAATTTTCACTTTCCACCTCGAAGAGCGTACCGTTAACTGCCAACTCTCCATCAGGATCATTCATCCAATCTGCTGAATCTGTATCATTATCATTAGAGCACGATGTCGTTGCGACACCTGTCATCAGCATCACGATAAGCATCATTGCTAACCGCTGAAGTAATTGATTTGTGATTGGTTTCGTTTTCATCTTTTTGTTCATTATTATTTTAGGAATTCCACCGATTTCGTCTGCAAATATACAACTATTATTCTTATTCTTTCTTCGCTTCGGGACTTTCTTTTTTGCAAAATCCTTTTTTTTTACTCTATGCGAACCTTTCGTTGCTCGGTGGTACCGTCGGCATACTGAATGCGGATGATGTAGATGCCACCATTCATCTTTTCAACTCTCCGTCCTTGCAAGTCGTAGGCGGCAACACTCACGACTCTTTCTTCGCCATTCATCAGCGGAGCGCGGTCGACCTCGGTCACCGTTCCCCATTGGCGGTAGAGCCACGACACCTTTGCCGCGAGCTTCTGCATGAACTGCCGTTCGCGCCCAATCTCGTCGGCATTCCCATATTGTGGCCATTTGGCCGCGTCGCACACGGCAGCCTGCTCTATGCTGGCTGCGTAGTCGTCGGCGTAGTCGGCAAGCGTGGGATACTGTCGGGTATAGAAGAGTGTCCAATGGCGTTTCACGCAATCCATGAAACGCGGGAACTGCACAATCTGGTCGATGAGCGTATTGCCAAACTGGGGCTGTTGCCAGATGAAGCGGTCGCTGCCCCGCTGATGCGCGTTACCGAAATCCCATACCGGTCCGAAGGTCCACTTCGCGTCGTCGCCGAAATCTTTGTAGACGAAGCAGCTGCCATGGAACGACTCCTGGTTGTCCATCACCTCCTGCACGACATAGAAGCGTGCGAGAATGTCCATGTCGATGAGTTGTTCCCAGTCGGTCGAGCGCTTGTCGGAAGCGTAGACCGTGCTGACAATCTGCTGCCATTGTTGCGTGAGATAGTCGCGCTGAATGTTTGAAAGCACCTCGGGCGAATGATAGGTGACGCGCAGCGTGCGGTCGGCCGACTCCTGCAACTTGATTTGGTTGTCGTCATCGTAGTTGTCGATCTCGACGAGCCAACCGCCAGAGACATTTTCCGCAACACTCTCCTCATCCATCTGTTCGGAAATATCGACGCGCGAACCTGCCACACGGACGGTCTCGGTGAGGAAGTAAAGCCCGCGATACTCTCCGTTCAGCACCAGTTCCACGGGCTGCTGCGAGGGAGTCCACGGCATCCCCACCCGTCGGCTGACCTCGAACCCGATGGTGTTGCGCATGAAGCCCGCGCGGTCGTCGGCATGGGCGAGCAGGGCGAAATGCCGGCTCTTGTGCATGCCCAACACGGTCTGCTTGTCTTCAAACTTCAGCCGGTACGGCTTTTTGTCGAACCCCGACCAGGTGTAGTTGCCTCGTCCGCGTATCTGCAAGGCGACGGGCTGTTCTGCCGACCCCATCGGCTCTACGCCGTCGAGGTCCAACGCGTCGATATAGCACGTGGCATCGACGTAATTCTCCTTGGACGTTATGGGAGCGCGGTCGACGGTATTGATGAAAAGTACGGGCAACGTCTCGGAATAGGCTTTGCCGGTGGACTTCTGCTGCCAATGCCCCTGCGCCCAGTTGTCGCCCGACTCGGGCACAAAGGTCCCGCCCACGATCATCGTCTTGTCGGTCGTAGCCGTCCGAAGCTCGTTCAGCGTTTTAGAGATGTACTCTTTTACGTTGGAGAACGTATCGTTTATGCGTCCTGAATCTATCGATGTCTGGGCGAAAGTGTAGCGATACATGTCTTCCACCGTAGCGGGTATCTCCAGTCGCCAAATGTTGTCCTGCTCATGGGTCAGACTGACCACATAGGTCTCCTTACGGGAGTCGGAACCATAAACAAACTTCACATCGGTATAACGCGTCAGCGAGTTGTCGAAATAATAGACTCCCTGTTTAATAGTAAGTGCCTGTGCACCAAGCACAGACACCACCATATAGATCAGGATTAAAACCTTTTTCATCGCTTCGAGAATAATGAACGTTTTTCACTATTGCATATCGTAAACCACCTGCATCAGCTCTTTTCCAAGAGCATCGGCCTCTTCCATGGTGTGGGCCTCGCTATAGACGCGGATGATGGGCTCGGTGTTCGACTTGCGCAGATGAACCCAGCGGTCGGGGAAATCGATTTTCACGCCGTCGATATCGTTAATCTGCTGGTCGGCATATTTCTCTTTTACCTTATTTAATATAGCATCGATATCGGTTGTCGGCGTGAGGTCGATACGGTTTTTGGCAATGAAATAGTTGGGATATTCAGCCCGCAGCTCGCTGACCTTACATCCTTTGTGGGCAAGGTTGCTGAGGAACAGGGCAATGCCTACAAGTGCATCGCGTCCGTAGTGGCTTTCGGGATAGATGACACCGCCGTTGCCTTCGCCGCCGATGACCGCCCCGACGGCTTTCATCTGTGTTGTGACGTTTACCTCGCCTACAGCCGCAGCCGTATAGGTACCGCCGTGTTTCTCGGTCACGTCGCGCAGCGCACGCGTCGAACTGAGGTTCGATACGGTGTTGCCCTTGGTGTTGGCCAGGACGTAGTCGGCAACAGACACAAGCGTGTACTCCTCGCCGAACATGCGTCCGTCTTCGCAGATAAAGGCCAGACGGTCGACGTCGGGGTCGACCACGATGCCGAGATTGTATTTTCCGGTTTTCATCTCGTCCATGATGCCCGAGAGATTCTTCTCCAGAGGCTCGGGATTGTGGGCAAAGTCGCCGGTCGGGTCGGCATTCAGTATCTTGTATTCTACGCCGAGCGCCTCAAGCAGACGGGGCAGGATGATGCCACCCACGCTGTTGATGGCATCGACACACACGCGGAAATGGGCATTACGGATGGCCTCGACATCGACCAGGTCGAGCTCGAGCACTCCGTCAATATGCCATTGGTCCGCCTCGTCGCAGTTGATGTAATGGCCCAACTGGTCTACGTCGGCATATTCGAAATCCTCCTTTTCGGCGATGGCCAGCACTTCGGCGCCGTCTTTTGCCGTGAGGAACTCGCCTTCGCGGTTGAGCAGTTTCAAGGCATTCCACTGCCGAGGGTTGTGCGAGGCGGTGATGATGATGCCGCCGTCGGCACCCAACGTGCGCACGGCAAGCTCGGTGGTAGGCGTTGTTGCCAGACCGATGTTCACCACGTCGTAGCCGATGCCCATGAGCGTACCGCAAACGACATTATCGACCATGACTCCCGAGATGCGGGCATCGCGACCTACGACAATCGTAGGACGGTTATGGTTGAAACTTGCATCACGCCCGAGTCCGCCCTGACGACGGATGAATGTGGCGTATGCCGAAGTAAATTTCACGATGTCTAAAGGATTCAGGGTGTTGCCGGCGCGTCCACCGATTGTGCCGCGAATGCCGGAAATAGATTTTATCAGTGTCATATTTTCTTAATGTTGAAAGGTTGATGAACCAAAAACTACCGTCCACGCTCGTAGGTTATGTCATAGAAACAGGGATAGACGCTTTCGGCTGCATATTGCTGGCCTTGCGTATGGGGCACGATGAGTTTCACGCGTGCAATCTCGTCGTCTTCCGATACGGGTCTGCCAATCTTGATATAAGAGAACGGCACGAGCCATCCCGATGGTACGGCAGCCGAATTGTAGCGTGCAAACATCAGGCTTGCGCCCTTCACGAACGAGCCGCGGAACGTGCCCGACGTGTTCTTGACCGACATCTTGTCGACTTGCGACGAATAGGTCAGCACGCGGTTCGAGAGTATCAAGGAGTCGGTCAGCAGGTTATACTCGTCGAAGCGGCACAACACGGTTGCCGTCTCGCCGTCCTTAAGTTTTTCGCCGCAACCCTCACGAATAATCTGCATATAGACACCCGTGTTCTCAAACAGCACAAACTCGTTTTTCGCCACATCGGTCTTGTAGCCGTTGGCAATAAAAGCCTTTTCCGAAATCACCTCGATGTGCCGGTCGG
Organism: uncultured Prevotellaceae bacterium; assembly: GCA_902776685.1. GTDB lineage: Bacteria > Bacteroidota > Bacteroidia > Bacteroidales > Bacteroidaceae > Prevotella. Next base: position 13,245 of record CACYRB010000041.1, on the reverse strand, counting down.
CAATATATTGATTGATGGCCGCGCGTTCCTTGTCCTTCTGCTCGGCATAGGTCTCCGTATGGTCGCACGAAGCAAAGAGCGCCACGAGCATCAGAAGCAAGAGAGAGAGATAACTTTTTTTCATTTCTGTCGTTATTGATTCTATTCAGTCTGCAAAATTAACAAAAAAGGAGGAAGGATGAAAGATAGAGCCCGAAAAAATGCTGTTTGTTGACATTTTTTCAGTTTTTCCGTTTTCCGAATCTTGAGCATGTCAATCACCTGTGCCACCACCTTCTCGGCTTCCTCGAGCGAGCATAAGAGCCTTCCGCCGCTGGCATTCTTGTGACCGCCGCCGTTGAAGTAGCGCTCGGCGATGTCGTTGCAAGTAAACTCGCCCACCGAACGCAGGCTCACCCACACGAGATTGTCGCGCCGGTCGTCTTCGCGCAACGAAATCGAAAGCCTCATCCCCTTGATGCGCAGCGGCTCGTTGACTAGCCCTTCGGCATCGCCCTTGATGAAATGAAAGCGGGTCATATCGCCGCGCGAGATGGAGAAGTAGCAGGCATGGCTCTCGGGAAACACCTGCAGCCGTTCATACATGACGTAGCCTCGCATCTTGATGGCCGAGGCGCTATAGTTGTTGTAAACCTTTCGGTAGATTTTATCTTTGTCGATGCCCTTGGTGAGCAACAGCCCGATGATGTAGAATATCTCTGGACGGGCGGAATTATAGGTGAAGCCGCCCGTATCGGTCATCATGCCGCAATAGATGGTCGTGGCACATTTCTTCGTGATGCTCTCGAAGTCGCCCATCTGCCAAATGATGCGGAAGACGAGCTCAGCCGTGCTGCTCATCTCGGGCCGCGAGATGAGCAGCACGGTGTCGAGGTCGGGATTCAGATGGTGGTCAATCATCACACGCTTGGCGGGCGTGTTCTTCAGCGCCTCGCACATGGTGTCGACCCTGTCGGCCGAATTGAAGTCGAGACAAAACACAAGGTCGGCCGTCTTCAACAGCAATTCCACATGTTCCTTATGCTTGTCGTAGCGCACGATTTGCTCCGTGCCTGGCAGCCATTGCAGGAAGTCGGGGAAGGCATCGGGAATGACGACGACAGGGGCTTTCCCGTGTTGTGTCGTCAGATATTCAGCCCATGCCAGACACGAGCCGAGGGCATCTCCGTCGGGCGACTTATGGCAGGTAATAATGATGTTCTGATTGTCTTCTATCTGTTGCTCGAGCTTCTCTCGTTGGCGGTCTGTCAAAATGTTTATATCCATCATTTCCATATTCGATTTGCAAAATTACGAAAAAAACATGGCATTACCAGTGATTCACGTTTTTTAACTATAAAAAACACAAAAAAGATTGGCCGTATTAAAAAAAATAGTAACTTTGCAACGGAATAAGCAAAAAGGCGAAATTCCTAATTGATTAAGATTAGTTTTTTTAGTGGTTAATTTAGTTTTAGTAAGTATGTAAATTGAGCTTGTCGGGAGGACAGGCTCAATTTCTTTTTTATTCACGCGTTGCAAACTTCACGGAAAGACCTGAATAAATTGGTGACTATCACTCATTCATTTCATAAAAATCTCAGGCGCGAGTAAAGAAATACCTTTCTTTTCTTCTCGCTTAATCGAAATTTTTGTATCTTTGCCGAAAATTTATAGATACATGAAAAAGGTTCAAACAATGGTAAGGTCGGTCGCAATACTGCTGTTCTTAGTGGTGTGCGGCCAAGTATTCGCTCAGGCATCTATGAACAAGCGCGAGTTTCGCGGGGCATGGATTCAGTGTGTCAACGGACAATTCGTCGGCATGTCGACTGCCACGATGCAGTCAACACTTCGCTACCAGCTCGACGAGCTGCAGAAAGACGGGGTGAACGCCATCATCTTCCAGGTGCGCCCCGAATGCGATGCGCTCTACGAAAGCAACATCGAGCCGTGGAGCCGTTTCCTGACCGGCGAGCAAGGCAAGGCCCCCTCGCCCTACTGGGACCCGTTGCAGTGGATGATTGACGAATGTCACAAGCGCGGCATGGAGCTCCACGCATGGATCAACCCCTACCGAGCCAAGACCAAGAACACGAACAAACTGGCCAACAACCATATCGCCATCACCCACCCGCAAAGTGTGTTCTCCTACGACGGGCTTTTCATCCTCAACCCGGGACTGCCCGAGAACCGCGAATACATCTGTCGTGTGGCCGACGACATCGTGAGCCGCTACGACATCGACGGCTTCCATATCGACGACTATTTCTATCCCTACCCCTCGGCAGGCCACGCCATACCCGACGACAAAGAATTCCGCCAATACAACAACGGCTTTCGCGACATTGGCGACTGGCGCCGCGACAACGTAAACCTCTTCATCAAGCAACTGGGCGAGACCATCCACAAGCGCAAGCCCTGGGTGAAGTTCGGCGTGTCGCCTTTCGGCATCTACCGCAACAAGCGCAACGCTCCCGAGATTGGCAGCGAGAGCGGCGGCCTGCAGAACTACGACGACCTCTATGCCGACGTGCTGCTCTGGGTGAACAACGGATGGATTGACTATTGCGTGCCGCAGCTATACTGGCAGATAGGACTTAAAGTTGCTGACTACGAGACTCTTATCCATTGGTGGAACAAGTATTGCTCAAAGCGTCCGCTCTATATCGGCGAAGACGTGGAGCGCACCGTGAAGTTCCCCGACGTCGACAATCCCAACATCAACCAGATGGCAGCCAAATACAAGCTTCACAACCAGCTGTCCAACGTGAAGGGCACCGTGCTGTGGTATGCCAAGGCAGTTGTCGACAACACCGGCAACTACGGCAGCGTGCTCCGAAACTCGTATTGGAAATATCCTGCCCTGCAACCGCTCATGCCGTTCCTCGACGACAAGGCACCCAAGAAACCGAAGGCCGTGAAGCCCGTATGGACAAGCGACGGCTATATCCTGTTCTGGCAGAAGCCGAAAGCCAAGAAATGGGGCGACGAGGTGAACAAGTTTGTGGTCTATCGCTTTGCCAAGGGACAGCCCGTCAACCTGAACGACCCGTCGAACATCGTAGCCATCACCTACGACACCTACTACAAGCTGCCCTACTCCGACGGCAACACGGCCTACACCTATGTGGTCACCTCGTTAGACCGTGTGGGCAACGAGAGTGTCGCCGCCAAAAAGAAAGTCAAACTTTAAAAAAGGTGAAAAGGTGAAAGGAATAACGCGGCCTTCCAAACCCGCCCGTAGCCGACCGCCGCGTCCCTACATGCTAATGGAGATGATGCCAAAGAGCAATAAGAATGTAGAGACGCGGCGGTCGGCTACGGGCGGGTTTGGAAGGCCACGTTATTCAGTTATACAACTATTTATTAAAACAAATGTTTGAAGAAGTCGTCGAGGTCTTCTTCCAATCCCTCCATCAGGTCGCCGCCGATGATGATGGTGTCGTCGTCGGCCACATAAAGCTCGGCGATGCCGTTTCGCTCGTCGTCCTCAAGAACAAAGCTGTAAGGCTTCATGATGCCGAGGTTATCGACCATATCGCTCATGCGCATCAGCACCGAACGCAGCGTTTGGGTGACGTGGTCGAAGAACCGTTCGTCCTTGTTCTCTATCCATTGCTCTACCACACAGCGGGTGAGTTCCTGGTCGTCGTCGTCGAACGAGAGCAGTTCGCCGCTGTCCTGCGACACGCGCACATGGATGTCGGTCATCGCGGTCACATCATCGCTGACAGGAAACTTCTGGGCGGTCTTTCTGATGAATCGCTCTACTTGCTGGAGGGTTTGTTCCGATGCTTTCATTGTGTATAATCTTGTCTTTCTTGCTTATTTGTGCTGCAAACTTACACATTTTTTTCCAAACCGCAATACATCTTCCATAATTTTTTTATAACTTTGCACCCATCACTTCCGAATAAGAATAGAGAAAAGTATGTCAAACGCAAAGTGGATTAAGGAGATACGCTCGCTGTCGTCGAAGCGCAACCGCGAGGAGGCGGGACTGTTCGTCGCCGAAGGTCCGAAAGTGGTGGGCGACCTGATTGCTGCCAGATGGACCTTTTCTGCCGTATATGCCTCGCAAGCCGGATGCGACCGTCTGCCCGAAAAGCTGAAAGCGGTTGCCACGCTCGTCCCCGAAGACGTGCTGGAACGCATCAGCTTCCTGCAACACCCGCAAGGCGTGGTGGGACTGTTCCATTTAAGAAAGCACAGAGAGACCCCCTTACCCTCTTCCGACGAGCTCTATCTGGCCCTCGACGGCGTGCAAGACCCTGGCAACGTGGGCACCATCATCCGCATAGCCGACTGGTTTGGCATCAACCGCATCTATTGCAGCCCCGACACCGCCGACGCCTACGCGCCGAAGGTGGTGCAGGCCTCGATGGGCAGCATCGCCAGGGTGGAAATGGTCTACACCGACCTGCCCGCGCTCATTGCCGGTCTGCCCGAGGAGATACCGGTCTACGGCACCCTGCTCGACGGCGAGAATATGTACGAGAAGGCGCTCACGCCTCACGGCATCATCGTCATGGGCAACGAGGGCAACGGCATCTCCGAGGCGCTGCGGCGCATGATTGGCAATCGGCTGCTCATCCCCAACTTCCGGCCTGCCGGACAGGGAGCCGAGAGCCTGAACGTGGCCGTGGCCACCGCCATCGTCTGCTCAGAGTTTAGGAGAAAGTAGAAGTAATCAGAGTAATCAGAGTAATCAGAATAATCAGATAAAAAAAATGAGAATACTTGTTCTTGGAGCAGGCAAGATGGGGAGTTTCTTCCTCGACCTGCTCAGTTTCGACCACGAGACGGCGGTCTACGAGAAAGACGCCCGTCGCATGCGGTTCACCTATAACTGTCAGCGGTTTACGAGTCTCGACGAGATTGCCGCCTTCCAGCCCCAGCTCGTCATCAACGCCGTCACGGTGAAGTACACCATCGCGGCGTTCAACGAGGTCATGCCCCACCTGCCCGCCGACTGCATCCTGAGCGACATCGCCTCGGTGAAGACCGGTCTTAGGGAGTTCTACGAGCAGTGCGGCCATCCCTACGTGAGCACCCACCCCATGTTCGGCCCCACGTTTGCCAACCTCAACCAGCTCTCCGAGGAGAACGCCATCATCATCAGCGAAGGCGACCGCGACGGCCGTCAGTTCTTCCGCGAGCTCTACCACGACCTCGGGCTGAACATCTACGAATACACGTTCGACGAGCACGACCGCACCGTGGCCTATTCGCTCTCCATCCCCTTCGTCTCCACCTTCGTCTTTGCCGCCGTCATGAAACACCAAGACGCGCCCGGCACCACCTTCAAGCGCCACATGCGCATAGCCAAGGGCGTGATGGGCGAAGACGACTACCTGCTGCAAGAGGTGCTGTTCAACCCCTACACCCACGACCAGGTGTCGCAGATACGCATCGAGCTGAAGGAGCTGCTCGACATCATCGACCACAAAGATGCCGACCGAATGAAGCAATACCTCACAAAAATCCGTAAAAACGTGAAGTAATTAAAAAAATATCATTAACTTTGTCGGTTGAAAGTAAAAAACAACTATTAACAATACAAGCAATTATGTCACAAAACAATGAATTGATTGCCCAGTGCGAGGCACGGGCTAAGGAATGGCTCTCGCCGTCGTTCGACGAGGCCACACGCAAGGCCGTTCAGGCCATGCTCGACAACGACGACAAGACCGAGCTCATCGACGCGTTCTACCGCGACCTGGAGTTTGGCACGGGCGGACTGCGCGGCATCATGGGTGCCGGCACCAACCGCATGAACATCTACATCGTGGGCATGGCCACGCAGGGCTTTGCCAACTACATCAACAAGGCATTCCCCGGGCGCGACGACCTGAGCGTGGTCGTGGGTCACGACTGCCGCAACAACGGCCGCCTCTTCGCCGAGACCGTGGCCAACATCTTCTCGGCCAACGGCATCAAGGTCTACCTCTTCGAGAGTCTGCGCCCCACGCCCGAAATCTCGTTCGTCATCCGCCATCTGGGCTGTCAGGCCGGCGTGAACGTCACGGCATCGCACAACCCCAAGGAGTATAACGGCTACAAGGCCTACTGGGACGACGGCGCCCAGGTGCTCGCCCCCCACGACAAGGGCATCATCGACGAGGTGAACAAGGTCGGCATCGACGACGTGAAGTTCGAGGGCAACCCCGACCTCATACAGATTGTAGGCGGCGAGCTCGACGTCGACTACCTCTGCGCCGTGAAAGACGCCATGGTCGACCAAGACGTCATCCTGCGCCAGAAAGACCTCAACATCGTCTACTCGCCCCTGCACGGCTGCGGCCGCGTCATCATCCCCGCCGCCCTGCGCACATGGGGCTTCCAGAACATCCACGTGGTGCCCGAGCAGATGGTCATCGACGGCAACTTCCCCACCGTCGTCTCGCCCAATCCCGAGAACGCCGAAGCCATGACCATGGGCATGAACCTCGGCACGAAGCTGGGCGCCGACCTCGTCATCGCCAGCGACCCCGACGCCGACCGTCTGGCCATCGTCTGCCGCAACGCCAAGGGCGAGTGGGAGATACTCAACGGCAACCAGACCTGCATGATGTTCTCCTGGTACATCATCACCAACAAGAAGAAGCTCGGACAGCTGCGCGGCAACGAGTTCCTCGTGAAGACCATCGTCACCACCGAGGTCATCAAGCAGATTGCCGACCGCCAAGGCGTGGCCCTGCGCGACTGCTACACCGGCTTCAAGTGGATAGCCAACGAGATACGCGTCAGCGAAGGCCGCGAGAAGTACATCGGCGGCGGTGAAGAGTCGTTCGGCTTCCTGCCCTACGACAAGGTACGCGACAAAGACGCGCCCGCAGCCATCTGCCTCATCTGCGAGATTGCGGCATGGGCCAAAGACCATGGCAAGACACTCTACGACCTGCTCATGGACATCTACCTCGAATACGGCTTCTCCTACGAGCACACCATCAACGTGGTACGCCCGGGCAAGACCGGCGCCGACGAGATACGCCAGATGATGGAGAACTTCCGCAACAACCCGCCGCAAGACCTCGGCGGCTCGCGCATCGTGCTGTCGAAAGACTTCCTGAAGCTCGAGGCCCGCAAGGCCGACGGCACCGTGGAGCCGATACAGATGCCCGACACCAGCAACGTGCTGCAGTGGTTCTGCGACGACGGCACGAAGGTCAGCGTGCGCCCCTCCGGCACCGAGCCCAAGATAAAGTTCTATCTCGAAATCAAGAACCCGACCATGAAGTGCGCCGGCTGCTACGAGCGCTGCATCGCCGAGTCGAAAGAAAAGATAGAAGCCATCAAGAAGAGCCTCGGACTGTAAGTTAATAGCTTAACTTTATAAATCTAAAAGACCGTCTTTCGGAAGAAATTCCTTAGGGAATTTTCTGCGAAAGACGGTCTTTTGTATTGCAAACAATATAGTTTTGAAAACCAACAAGTTATATAACGTATTCCGAACAACGGTCTTTCGGAAAGTTATATGGGCCATATAGGTGAGTTATATGGCCCATATAGCATGGTTATACAGGCCATATAACTTGACAAAGAAGACTGAGACAAAAGCATGTCGCAGGGAGATGTCAATTCCTTCAACCTGAAAAGTCCTTCTCTGCCCTCAGCGTTTGAGGGTGAGCTTCTTGGGGAGTTTTACCCACTTGCGGTTGGCGACGATTTTCAGGGCGCTGCCTTCGAGCTGGCGCAGGGTGTAGGTGCCGTTGGGCTCGAGGGTGAGCGTGGCGGTGAGGTCTTCAGAGCCGTAGTCGTTGACCATGGTCAGCTCGGCCAGGGTGGGCTTGACGACCTTGGCCTCGACGATGATCCACTTGCGGCTGTCGGCGGTCTGGGCCAGGAAGCCGGGCACCTGACCGAACAGCTCCTGACCAGGCACGCTGACGCCCTCGTGGTAGAAGTCCATGACGACGTAGACGCCATAGTCCTTGTTCTCGATATGGCCCGAGAAGACGGGCTGCGTCTGCCCGAAAAGGAGGGCGGGCGACAACGACATCGAACATATCAGGAACGCCCTTCTGAGCTGCCGGCTCATCATATCAACGACTCTTTTCATTGCCTTTTCTTGCTTTATAATTCTCGGCAAAGATAATGTTTTATATCAAGAAATTGCACGTTCGTATAAAATAATGTACGCCCGAAACGCATATTTTCGCTTTTTTTTAGTAATTTTGCACAAAATTTAGCTGCACTCGGCAAAATCGGAGCATACTGCGATTGCGCTCGTTGGCAAAATCTATGCAGCCAATTAAGTGTTTTTATGGAGAATAACCTGAAGTTAAGCAGCAAGGAGAAAATGCTTAACCCCGACTTTATATTTGAATCGAGCTGGGAGGTCTGCAACAAAGTGGGCGGCATCTATACGGTGCTCTCTACTCGTGCGAAATCGCTGCAGACCGTCATGCCCGACCGTATTGTTTTCATTGGCCCCTTCTTTGCGGGCGACAGCCACAATCCCTATTTCGAGGAAGACCCGAAGCTGCTGGCCGACTGGCGCACGGCGGCGGGTAAGAACGACGGCCTCAACATCAAGGTGGGCCGCTGGAATATTCCCGGGAGACCCATCGCGGTGCTCGTGGACTTCTCGGTGTTCTACCCGAAGAAGAACGCCATCTACACCAAGCTTTGGGAGCTGTTCGGCGTGGACAGCCTGCACGCCTACGGCGACTACGACGAGGCCTCAATGTTCTCGTTTGCTGCCGCACGGGTGGTGGAGAGCTACTACCGATTTTTCCATCTCGACGACAAGCGCGTGGTGTATCACGGCAACGAGTGGATGACGGGGCTCGGCCTGCTCTATATCAGGCATACCCTGCCGCGCGTGGCCACGCTGTTCACCACTCATGCCACCAGCATAGGCCGCTCTATAGCGGGCAACAACAAACCGCTCTACGACTATCTCTTTGCCTACAACGGCGACCAGATGGCCGCCGAGCTGAACATGCAGAGCAAGCACTCGATTGAGAAGCAGACGGCTCATCATGTGGACTGCTTTACCACGGTGAGCGACATCACGGCTAAGGAGTGCCGCGAACTGCTCGACAAGGAGGTCGACGTGGTGCTGCCCAACGGCTTCGAAGACGACTTCGTGCCCAAGGGTGCGGCTTTCACGGCTAAGCGAAAGGCTGCAAGAAAGGCTTTACTGAATATTGCCAACTCGCTGACCGACAACAACCTTGACGACGACACGCTCATCATCTCGACAAGCGGACGCTATGAGTTCCGCAACAAGGGCATCGACGTGTTTATCGAGGCCATGGCCCGACTGAACAACGACAACCGGCTCAACCGCCGCATCGCCGCCTTCATAGAGGTGCCGGGCTGCACAAGCGACGACCGCGCAAGCGGCATGATGCGCTACCTCGGACTCGACAACCGTCGCGACAGCCGCGTGGTGCTCATCCTCGTGCCCAACTATCTGACGGGCGACGACGGCATGCTCAACATGCACTACTACGACCTGCTGCCCGGTAACGACCTCACCATCTATCCCTCCTACTACGAGCCGTGGGGCTACACGCCGCTCGAGAGCATCGCCTTCCACGTGCCCTGCATCACCACCGACCTGGCCGGCTTCGGACTCTGGGCCAACACGGTGAAGGGCGGCTACAGCGAACTGGAAGACGGCGTGAAGGTCATCCACCGCACCGACCACAACTATCACGACGTGGCCGACAGCATCAAGGACTCTGTCATGGCCTTCGCACGCTGCGACAAGAAGACGGTCGAGAACATCAGGCGCAAGGCCTTCAACCTCTCGAAGAAAGCCCTCTGGCAGCACTTCATAGCCTACTACCAAGAGGCCTACCACATCGCTCTGACGAAAGCCGCGAAGAGATTTACAATTTGACAATTTACCATTTACAATTTATATAAGGATTTTTCCTATTTCTGCATTTTGCATCACGATGGACAAGAAAGAGCTTCAAGAACGAATGACGAACTTTGCCGTAAGAGTCATAAAAATGGCCGACGCATTACCTTCGTCGTTAGGCGCACAAACCATCGCAAAGCAGATTGTCCGCTCAGGGACCTCTCCCTCAGCCAACTACAGGGCTGCATGTCTTGCAAAATCGGACAAGGATTTTCTTAATAAACTGAAAATGGTAGAAGAAGAGCTTGATGAGACTTGCCACTGGCTGGATTTAATCATGCGTTGCGAATTTATAAAGCCCACACGAATAAAGCCTTTATATCAAGAATGCAACGAACTGCTCAGCATTATTGTCAAGTCGATTATGACGATGAGAGTAAGGCTTACCTCAAACGAAATGGAAAAAATAAGAACGAAATCATAAATTGTCAAATAGTAAAATAAAAAAATAAATCGTAAATCGTAAATCGTAAAATAGTAAATAAACAAGATGATAAATTGTAAAATAGTAAAATGAAAAAATAAATCGTAAATCGTAAATTGTAAAATAGTAAATAAAAAAGATGAAAATCAAAGCAGACAATTCGAATGCTCCCCAGTGGAAGGAGCTCACCGTGAAGTCGAGCCTGCCCGAAGAGCTGAAATGCCTCGACGAAATCGCCCACAACATGTGGTGGGTGTGGAACTACGAAGCCCGCGACCTGTTTCGCGACCTCGACCCCGAACTCTATCACGACGTGCGCCACAACCCCGTGCAGTTGCTCGAACTCCTGAGCTTCAACCGAAAAGAAGAGATTGTTAAGGATAAAGCGCTTATGAAGCGCATCAAAAACGTTTACAGCCAGTTCCGCGAGTATATGGACGTGGAACCCGACAGCAGCCGACCCAGCGTGGCATACTTCTGCATGGAATATGGCATTCACTCGGCACTGAAAATCTACTCGGGCGGCCTCGGCATGCTCGCAGGCGACTATGTCAAAGAAGCATCCGACTCGAACGTCGACATGTGCGCCATCGGATTCCTCTATCGATTCGGCTACTTCACACAAAGCCTCTCGATGGACGGACAGCAGATTGCACAGTACGACGCACAGAACTTCAACTCGCTCCCCGTGGAGCGCGAGCTCGATGCCGACGGCAACCCCGTGGTCATCGACGTGCCCTACAACAACTATATGGTTCATGCCTACGTGTGGCGCGTGAACGTCGGCCGCGTGAAGCTCTATCTGCTCGACACCGACAACGACCTCAACTCCGAGTTCGACAAGCCCATCACCCACTCGCTCTATGGCGGCGAATGGGAGAACCGACTGAAGCAGGAGATTCTGCTCGGCATCGGCGGTATGCTGCTGCTCAAGAAGCTCGGCATCAAGAAAGACATCTACCACTGCAACGAAGGCCACGCCGCCCTGTGCAACCTGCAGCGCCTGTGCGACTACGTGGAGAGCGGACTCACCTTCAACCAGGCCCTCGAGCTGGTGCGCGCAAGCGGTCTCTACACCGTGCACACACCCGTGCCCGCCGGACACGACTACTTCGACGAAGGCCTCTTCGGCAAATACATGGGCGGCTATCCCCAGAAGCTCGGCATCACATGGGACGAGTTCATCGGCATGGGACGCACCAACCCCGACGACCACGGAGAGAAGTTCTGCATGTCGACCTTCGCCTGCAACACCTGTCAGGAGGTCAACGGCGTGAGCAAACTCCACGGATGGGTATCGCAGAAGATGTTTGCCCCCATCTGGAAAGGCTACCTGCCCGAAGAAAACCACGTCGGCTACGTCACCAACGGCGTACACTTCCCCACCTGGGCCGCAACCGAATGGCGCAAGCTCTACGGTAAATACTTCGACAAGGCCTTCATGGGCGACCAGTCGAACCAGAACATCTGGGAAGCCATCTACAACGTGCCCGACGAGGAAATATGGGCCACACGCCTGCAACTCAAGCAAAAGCTGGTCGACTACATCCGTCAGCAGTTCCGCGACACATGGCTCCGCAACCAGGGCGACCCCTCGCGCGTGCTCTCGCTGCTCGAGCGCATTAACCCCAACGCACTCATCATCGGCTTCTGCCGTCGCTTCGCCACCTATAAGCGCGCACACCTGCTCTTCACCGACGAGGCCCGTCTGGCCAAGATTGTAAACGACCCCGAGCATCCCGTGCAGTTCCTCTTCGCCGGAAAGGCTCACCCCGCCGACGGAGCAGGTCAGGGACTCATCAAGCGCATCTACGAAATCAGCCAGCGCCCCGAGTTCCTCGGCAAGATTATCTTCCTCGAGGACTACGACTTCCTGCTGGCCCGCCGACTCGTATCGGGTGTCGACATCTGGATGAACACCCCCACCCGACCGCTCGAAGCATCGGGAACCAGCGGCGAGAAGGCCGAGATGAACGGTGTGGTCAACCTCTCCGTGCTCGACGGATGGTGGCTCGAAGGCTATCGCGAAGGTGCCGGATGGGCCCTCACCGAGAAACGCACCTACCAGAACCAGGCTCACCAAGACCAGCTCGACGCCGCTACCATCTACTCGCTGCTCGAGAACGAGATCATCCCGCTCTACTACGCCAAGAACAAGAAAGGCTACTCAGAGAAATGGGTGAAGGTCATCAAGAACTCCATCGCACAGATTGCCCCGCACTACACGATGAAACGTCAGCTCGACGACTACTACTCGAAGTTCTACTGCCGTCAGGCCAAGCGCTTCCACAAGCTGTCGGCCAACGACAACCGTCTGGCCAAAGACATCGCCCACTGGAAGGAAACCGTGGCCGAGCGCTGGGACAGCATACGCGTCGTATCGTCTAACTGGGACGTACCCTTTGCCGGTGCCGAGACAGGACAGGCCTATACCATCCGCTACGTCATCGACGCACAAGGACTCGACGACGCCATCGCCCTCGAGGTGGTCAGCATTCAGACCGACAAGAACGGCGAAGAGCATATCGTAGGCAAGACACAGCTCGACGTGGTGAGCCGCGAAGGAAACCTCTACACCTTCGAAGCCAAGATACATCCGAAGCAGGCCGGCATCTTCAAGAGCGCCGTACGCATGTATCCCAAGAGCGACCTCCTGCCCCACCGTCAAGACTTCTGCTACGTCAAGTGGCTCGACTAAGATTCTTTTGAATTAAGGATTTCGGAGTCTTTGACTTGAGAATTCAGGATTAAGGATTTCGGAGTCTTTGACTTGAGAATTCAGAATTAAGGATTATATTTAAGCGCGGACGTTTATGGCCCCACCGACCAGAACGCCCGCGCTTTTCTTTTGCTATCAATATTTATTGCTGTCCGCTAAAAGTGAAATGCGCAAAAATTATCTTCCGCAATGCCTTTAAATAGGCGTTGCGGTTTTATTTTCAGAAAAGTAAGCCCCCTA
>CACYRB010000040.1 GCA_902776685.1 uncultured Prevotellaceae bacterium | reverse complement strand
CAGACCCACCCCCTGCCCCTCCCTAAAAAGGAGGGGCAGGGGGTGGGTCTGCTGTGTGGGTCTGTGGGGGTGCCCCTTTTTTCTTTCTTTCTTTCTTATTCCTTTTCAGCAGGCTCGATGCACTTCCAGATCAGGGCTGCGATGGCGCCACCTACGAGCGGGCCGACGATGAATACCCAGAGGTCGGTAAGTGCCTGACCACCTTCGAAGAGAGCCGGACCGATAGAGCGTGCGGGGTTGACCGACGTGCCGGTGAAGTGGATGCCAACAAGGTGAATCAGAATCAGCGACAGACCGATAGCCAGACCGGCAAAGTTGTTGGTGGCACCGTTGGTCTTGGCTGTGGCGCCGAGCACTACGAGCACAAAGAGGCAGGTGAGCACAATCTCAACAATCAGAGCGTTGGTCACGCCATAGGTGCAACCGTTGGCACCTGTTGCGGTTGTGATGACGGCACTGGGGTCGGTAGCAACGATGCCGGCCAGAACGGCAGCAGCAAGAATGGCACCGATAACCTGGAACACCATGTACATGCCGCAATCCTTGGCGCTCATGCGTCCGCTCAGGAATACACCGAGGGTAATGGCCGGATTGATGTGGCAACCCGAGATGCCGCCGATGGTGTAAGCCATGGCAACTACAGCCAGACCGAAGGCAAAGGCTGTTCCCACGATGGCTGCGGTGTACGGCGCGTGTGTAATAACGTCTTCTCCGCAACCCAATGCAACGGCTGCACCGCAGCCGAGGAATGTAAGCACGAATGTGCCTACCATTTCTGCTAAATACTTTTTCATTTTGTTTAAATTTAAAAAACGATAAATTTTCTTATTTTATTTGCTATTATAACGTTTTTTCTTCTACATTATTTTATTTTATTAAGAATTTATTTTTCATGGTTTGTCTAACATTGTCATCTGTCGCAGCTGGTTCGTTCTAACAAAAATGCCTTTATTCTAACAATGAAAGTTAAATTTCTAAACTTTTAGAATGAAATGTTTGGAGCGTATTTCCGAAACGCCTATATTTGCATTCGAAAACTTTAGAATGTGAAGAAGCTATGAAAGAGAAAAGACCATTGACCAAGGCCGAGACACAGCTGATGCAGATTCTCTGGTCGATGCCGAAGGCCGAGGCTTATGCCGCCGACATCATGGAACGCTACGACGAGCCCCGTCCGGCCATGACCACGTTGCTCACGTTTCTCAAGATATTGCGCGAGAAGGGCTATGTGGAAGCCGAGAAACACGGTCGGTCGCACGTGTTTCGTGCGTTGGTGAGTCGCGAGGAATACACCGGTGCGGTGATGGACGACGTGAAGCAGACGTTCTTCGGCGGTTCGGCCGCGTCGCTCGTCTCGTTCTTCGCCCGGCGCGAGTCGCTCAGCGAGGCCGAGATTAGCGAGTTGCGCAAGATTATCGACTCCTTGGATTCGAGAAGCAGCGTCTGACCTCCAGTCCTCCCTAAGGAGTACTGCGGTCCTCCCTAAAGAAAACTTGAGTCCTCCCTAAGGAAAACTCCAGTCCTCCCTAAGGAGTACTGAACCAAACGATAAAGTATTGATAACTAAAAGGTTTCAGAAATTAAAATGTTGTTGACCGATTATTTGATATATAGCTTGAAGGTGGCGGCGCTGATGGCCGTGTTCTACTTGTTCTGGCGGTTGCTGTTGGAGCGTGAGACGCTGCACCGGCTCAACCGCATGGTGTTGCTGGGCACGGCTGTCGGCTCGTTCGTATTGCCCATGTGTGTCATCACGTTCCATCAGGTTGAGATGATTCCTGTTGAGACTGGCGTGGTAACGGCAAACCACTGGGTGACCGAAGCTGTTGCCGAGCCTACGCTGTGGGAACGGTGGAGTGGGGCGGTAGGGGCACTGCTGCTTGTGGTGACCGTGCTGATGTTGCTACACCTTATATATAATATATGGCAGCTGCACCGGTTCATCGGCCGGTGCGAGTTGCACACGACGGCCGACGGCGTGAGGATTGCCGTGAGCGATGAGCCGATAGTACCGTCGAGCTGGATGCGCACCATCATGCTCTCGCGTTCGGACTACGACGAGCTGTCGCCCGCCGTGCTGGCCCATGAGCGCAGCCACATTCGCCACCACCACTCTGTCGACGTGCTGCTCGTCGAACTGGTTACTGCCTTGCAATGGTTCAACCCTGTTGTGTGGATGATTCGGCAGGACCTTAGGACGGTTCACGAGTACGAGGCCGACGCGGCGGTCATCGGCAGCGGCACCGACATGCGCACCTATTTCAACATGTTGATACAGAAAGCCACAGGCCGTGGCGCGTACTCCATGGCCAACGGCATCAGTAACAGTACGCTTAAAAAAAGATTCAAACGTATGCTAAAGAAAAAATCAAACCGATGGTGTGGAGCCAAAGCGCTCTACGTCATCCCCGTCGTAGCCCTCTCCTTGGCTGCCACGGCAAAGACTATCGTCGAGTACCGGCAGGTACCCGTGACAAAACAGGCGCAAGTGGCCAAACCTGTTGCAGAGCCCGTTGCTGTGCCGGGCGACAAACACCCGATTGTGTTCATCGACGGCAAGGAAGTCAAGTATGGCCAGTTCGAGCAACTCAAAAACGAACAGATTGAGACTATGACTGTGCTGAAGGACGAAGAGTCGACGGCAGCCTACGGCGAGAAGGGCAAGAATGGGGTCATCCTTATCACACTGAAGAAAGCAAAGAATAACAGTGCTGCAACTAAAGACGGTGTCGTAACGTATGGTTCGGCAATTCCTGAGACCACAGTCATAGCCTATTCGCAAGCGGAGCAGTATCCTCAAAGCGTCATGGAGCAAGTGAACGATGACGACAATCCGGTCTACGACGTGTGTGAGGTGCTGCCCGAGTATCCCGGTGGCATGGAGGCTATGATGAAATTCGTGAGTGAGAATATAAAATATCCTGCAGAGGCACATACAAAGGGCATTCAAGGGAGAGTCCTAATCAGCTATGTGGTAGAAAAAGACGGCTCGCTCTCTAATATTCATGTAGTACGGTCGGTCGACCCGTTGCTCGATGCCGAGGCACTGCGTGTGGCCAACCTAATGCCGAAGTGGAAACCGGGAAAACAGGGCGGAAAGCCTGTGCGTGTGAAGTTTGTCCTTCCCGTCACGTTCAAATTGCAAGCTTAATGGCTAAAACCTGCACAACAAATTCAATTTTGTGCAAGAAAAAGGGCTAAAAAGTCGCACATTTTGCGCATTATGTGCAATAATGTGCGATTTTTTAGTTAATAACCGTTAAATGAGAGAACAGTTTTATGGATAAACAGAACAATATAGATACCTTTGCAGCCGGTTTTTTATAAAAATTGTTTTAAAGGATATGAAAAAAATGAAAATGCTCACAGCCGCATTCCTCTTGGCTGCAGCAACCTCGGCCACTGCCGGTGGCATCTTAACTAACACAAATCAAAGTATCGATTTTCTTCGCAACCCGGCTCGCGACGCCGCTATCGGTCTCGATGGAGTCTATTCAAACCCTGCTGGTGTTATTTTCCTTCCCGAAGGTTTCCATCTCGGCATCAACTGGCAGTATGCCCACCAGACGCGTACCATCACGTCGAACAATCCGTTGTTTGCTCTGGGTCGCAAGAACAACGGTGCTACGATGAAGGTGTTTGAGGGTGTGGCCGACGCTCCGTGCATTCCCTCTCTGCAGGCTGCCTATAACAAAGGCAACTGGAGTTTCCAGTTCAATTTCTCGGTGCCTGGCGGTGGCGGAAAGTGCGAGTTCGGCGATGGCCTCGGCTCGTTTGAAGGTGTTGTCGGCAACATTGCCCATCAGCTGGCACCGCTCGGCGCAACTGGCTACGACATGAACGGATACATGCAGGGCCGCCAATATTATTTCGGCGTGCAACTGGGTAGCGCATACAAGATTACAAAGAATCTCTCGGTCTATGGTGGTCTGCGACTGCTCTACGGCAGTGCTACCTATAAGGCAAAAATCAGCAACATCCAAGTGCGTACAGAGGGTAACGCTTATGTAGACTTCGGCAGTTTCCTCGAAGGTGCCGAGACGAAGGTAGATGCCGGACTGGGGCAGGTCAACGCGGGCATTGCCCAGTATGAGGCGATGGGCGTGCCTGTTCCTGAGGCGTTGATGGCACAGAAGGCCCAGCTCGAAGGTACGAAGGAGAGCTTGAACGGTCTGCAGAAATATTCGCAGGGTGTGAATCTGCTTTGCAACCAGAGCGCTATTGGCATTGCGCCGATTCTGGGCATTGACTATAAGTTTGGCCGGTTCAACGTGGCTGCAAAGTACGAGTTCAAGACGCAGATGCGTATGAAAAACGAGTCGACCGTAAACGAGGCCAGTGAAATTTCTGCCGTCAACAAATTCCGCGATGGCGAGCGCGTGAACGAGGACCAGCCTGCACTGCTCACCGTCGGTGCACAGTGGAGTCCGGTGGACGTTGTCCGCTTGAATGTGGGCTATCATCACTATTTCGACAAGCATGCCGACTGGTATAACAATTCGCAGAAATTGCTCGACCACGACACCAACGAGTATCTGGCTGGTGTGGAGTGGGACATCAACGACAGGCTGACGGTTTCTACCGGCGCACAACTCACTCGCTACGGAATGAGTGACGAGTATATGAATGACATGTCGTTTGTGGTCAACAGCTACAGCTTCGGCTTTGGTGCAAACTACAAGGTCAGCGACAAGGTGAAACTGAAGGTGGCTTATTTCCAGACCAACTACAGCACTTACGATCGAGTGACCTCCACCGAGCCGCTTGTGAGCGATTCGTTCACCCGCACCAACCGTGTGCTCGGCATCGGCTGCGACATCGACTTTTAAGAAAAGTTGAAAAAATGATAAGTCCTCCATTAGCATGTAGGGACGCGGCATGCCGCGTCCCTACATGCTAATGGAGGACTGTTCGTTCACCTTTTCACCTTTTTACCTTTTTACTTTTTTACCTTTTTACCTTTTCACCTTTCTTATATCGGGTCCACGTCGTAGTAGACTTGCAGGGCGGCGTAGCGTTTCTGCTGCATCAGCTGTTGCTGGGCGAGGGTGAGGTATTGCCGCACCTTCCAGATGTCGATGCCGTTCTCCAGTTTCAGGACGAGCTTTCGGATGCAGAGCGACTTCACCTTTGCCACAGAAGGCTTGTCGGGGCCGAGCACGCGTTGGCCGAACCACTGGCGCAGCCGGCTGCCCATCTCGATGCCCGCGGTGTCGACAACGTCGTCGCTGCGATGTTTCAGATAGACATAGATGAGCCGGTAGAAGGGTGGGTAGTGGAAGTCGCGACGCTCGTCGAGCAGGTCGTGATAGAACGAACGGTAGTCGTGTTGTATCACCTGTCGGATGACAGGCAATTCCTTGTTCTTGGTCTGTAGCATCACAAGGCCTCGCCGCCCTTTCCGTCCGGCACGTCCGGCCACCTGCGACATCATCATGAAGGCGTGTTCGTAGGCGCGGAAGTCGGGCTGGTTGAGCATGGCGTCGGCATCGAGGATGCCCACCAGTTGCACGCGGTCGAAGTCGAGGCCTTTCGTAATCATCTGTGTGCCGATGAGCACGTTGCTACGTCCGGCCGAGAAATCACTGATGATACGCTCGTAGGCATTGCGCGAGCGAGTGGTGTCGAGGTCCATGCGTGCCACGCGTGCCTCGGGCAGCAGATCGCTCACAAGGTCCTCAATCTTCTCCGTGCCGTAGCCGCGCGACCGCAAGTTCTTTTCCTCGCAGGCAGGGCAACGGTCGGGAATGGCGTAGGTATAGCCGCAGTAGTGGCAGGTGAGGATGTTGAGGCGCTTGTGCCATGTGAGCGACACGTCGCAGTTCTTGCATCGGGGCACCCATCCGCATGTGCGACACTCGATCTGCGGCGAGAAGCCTCGGCGGTTCTGGAAGAGAATGACCTGACGGTCTTCGCGCAGCGTCTGTCGCATGGCATCGATGAGTTGTGGCGAGAAAGGTCCGCGCATCATCTTGCGCCGTTGCAGGTCTTTCACGTCGATGAGCTGAATCTCGGGCAGCTCAATGCCCTGATAGCGCGTGGTGAGACTCACCAGACCATACTTACCCGTCTGCGCGTTCTGGTAGCTTTCCATCGAGGGCGTAGCCGTACCGAGTAGAACGTTAGCGCAATCACCTCCCCTTCGGGGGGAGGTTGGGAGGGGGCTTCCCATCATTATCGCCACGTCGCGGGCGTGATAGCGGGGCATGGGGTCTTGCTGCTTGAAGCTCGACTCATGCTCCTCGTCGACAATCACCAGTCCCAGACGCTGGAACGGCAGGAACACTGCCGAGCGGGCACCCAGTATCACGTCGTAGGGGTTGCGCGACAGCTGCTTCTGCCAGATTTCCACGCGCTCGGCATCGCTGTAGCGCGAGTGATAGATGCCCAGACGGTTGCCGAAGACGCGGCGCAGCCGTTCCATCATCTGCACCGTCAGTGCAATCTCGGGCATGAGGAACAGCACCTGCCGACCCTCGTCGATGGTCTTTTGTATGAGGTGGATATAAATCTCAGTCTTTCCCGACGACGTCACACCGTGCAGCAACACCACCCTCCGCTTCATAAACTGCATCAGGATGTTGTTGTAGGCGTCCTGCTGAGCCGTGTTCAACCGTTTGGCCAACTCGGGATGCGGTTCGCCGCCCTGTCCCAGTCGACCAACCTCGTGCTCATAGGTCGCAAGGAAACCGCGGTCGATGAGTTTTTTCAGCGTGGCAGCCGTACAGCCCGTGATGTTCATCAGCTCGTCGCGAGCCATGTCCTCGCCCCGCTCGGCCATCGCCGTCAGCACCTTGCTTTGCGTAGGACTGTTCTTCAGAATGTCGAAGGCGATGTGCAGCGACCGCTCGTCACCCATCCTGTCGGCCAGTCTGACAAAAGTCTCCGTCTTCGGCGCATAGCCCTCCTCCGCCTTCAGGCCGGAGGGCAGGGCTGCCTTGTAGACTTCGCCGATGGGCGACATGTAGTAGCGCGATATCCACTGCCACAGCTCCAGCTGCCGAGGCAGCACCACAGGCTCCTCGTCGGGCAGCTGAACGACGGGCTTCACCTTGAAGTCGGGCTTCTCGTCGTGCACACGAAGGGCAATGCCCATGTATCGCTTGCTCGCGCCAAACGGCACCAGCACGCGCATTCCCGCCTGCACCCTGTCGGCCTGTTCGTCGGTCAGCGAGTAGGTGAACGTGCCGTCGAGCGGCACAGGCAATATCACTTCAACATATCGCATACGAATGCAAAGATACAATTTTCCTTCCCAACACCAAAATAACTTTGTCGTTTTATAATTATTTTGTATATTTGCATCGATAAAAACAAATAAATAATATGAAAAAACTGATGATGGCCGGATTGACCGGTTTGTTAATGACGAGTAACGTTATGGCACAGACAACAGCAGAAAAAGCCGTTCCGGGGACGGATGGTAACCGGTATGTGGCTTATGAGAATCGCCCCGGCAACGAGTCGGTGGTGTATTTCACGCGCAACCTCTCGGCCGAGGGGCTCATCAAGGCCTACGAGCAGGTGGCGGGGCGCATGGAGGGACATGTGGGCGTGAAACTGCACACAGGCGAGCAGCACGGACCCAACATCATCCCGCGCGAGTGGGTGAAGGCGTTGATGGAGAAGGACCTGAAGGGGGCGAATATCATCGAGACGAACACCTACTACGAGGGCGACCGCTACACCACCGAGCAGCACCGCAAGACGCTGGAGGTGAACGGCTGGACGTTTTGTCCGGTCGACATCATCGATGAGAACGGCACGACGACGCTGCCCGTTGTGGGAGGAAAATGGTTTAAGAAAATGGCTGTGGGTGGTCATCTGACCAACTACGACTCGATGTTGGCGCTGACTCACTTCAAGGGGCACACGCAGGGCGGCTTCGGCGGCTCGAACAAGAACATCGGCATTGGCTGTGCCGACGGCCGCATCGGCAAGGCATGGATTCATACCACGCCCGGACAGGACGACCAGTGGGACATCAAGGAGGAGGAGTTCATGGAGCGCATGACGGAGTCGACGAAGGCCACGATTGATTTCTTCGGCAAGCATGTCAGCTATGTGAACGTGATGCGCAACATGTCGGTGTCGTGCGACTGCGAGGGTGTGGCCGCCGAGCCGGTGGTGACGCCCGACGTGGGCATCCTCTCGTCGACCGACATCCTGGCCATCGACCAGGCTTGCATCGACATCATCTACGCTATGACTGCCGACGAGCATCACGACATGGTGGAGCGCATCGAGACGCGTCACGGTCTGCGCCAGCTCTCCTACATGAAGGAGCTGGGCATGGGCAACGACCGCTATGTGCTCATCGACCTCGACAACGGCGGCCGCCGCATTACGGCGAAGGAAGCGGCAAAGGGTCTGAAGCCGTTTGCGAAGAAATGAACCGGCAGGGTCTGGTTAAGTGTTTTTTAATTACCGTTTCTCAAAACCGACACCCGATTTTGAGAAACGGTTTTTCATAAAGTGAGAAGCCGTTTCTCAAAACTTGAAAAGAGGCTTCTCACTTTGTGGGAATCCATGTTCCAAATAGTGAGACTCTGCGAATACTTTTTTCGGCATAGACACATTATCTATAATAGACATATTAACACCATAACATGTGTGGTTTACAATAGACATATTAACATAATAACACGTGTAGTTTAACGATTTTGGTTGACTGCTTTTAGTCTTAGTTGTAGTGCCGGTTGATCGGGATTAATACTTATTTATGATTTTGGTTGATTGTGTTTGTCCCTCTTCTGTTAGAGTCAATTCCTGTCCTAACGAAAAACGAAAACTACCCCCGACCTTTCTCTTGGGAAAAGTCGGGGGTAGGCTTATTTTTAGGCCCCCCAACCCCCTAAATTAGGGGGCAAAAATGTTAGATGGGAATGGGGATTCTTCTTAGAAGTAGTAGGCTACGGCTATCTGCCAGGCGTTGTTCTTGCCTTCGCCTTTTCCGATGACGCTCTTGACGGCATCGACAGCCTCAATCTCGCCAGTCTTGCCACAGGCAATGTTGTAGTTGGCCGATACTTGCAGATGCTTGAGCAGTGTGGCACCGAGGCCGAGGTTGACGCTGAAGTTGGAGGATTTCATCTTCCAGTCGGTCACGCCCCACAGCTTCTGTTCTTTGTCGCCTACGTTGAAGCCGAACTGCGGTCCGGCAAAGAAGAAGATGCTGGCGGCATCGCCCAGTCCTATGCCATAGCGGAGGTTGATGGGGATGGCAATCTGCTGCTGCTTTACGGTTTGTTCGCCGGTGAGTCCGCCTTCGTTGTTTTCTACGCCGATCTTTGCAGAGCGTTGGTCGTAGAGAGCCGATGCGTCAACGCCGAGGCCTACGATGGGGAGGGTGAACTTCACGGTCGGACCGATGAAGAATCCGGCCTGGTTGGAGGCGTCGAGGACTTTGCTGTCGAGTGACATACTGGTGACGTTGAGACCGCCCTTAACACCGAAATCAATTTGTGCACTTGCGCTCGTGGCGAACAGCATGGTTGCCAACAGAGCTACGGAAAAAATCTTTTTCATATTCTAAATGGTTTAACGATTTCTTTTTATTTATTTTAAGGTGAGGTCAGAATGCGAATGTGTAGGGACCTCTTCGCTTTTCACCTCTTTAGTGACGTTCACGGCGCACAGTGACGCGGGCGTTCGACGAGCTTGACGACTGGCGTGTGCCTGCCGAGCGACGGGTCTTGACGGTCTTGGTCTGTGTGGCCTGGTTGCCACCGGCACGGCGGTTCTTCTTCTTCAGTGCGCGCAACTCTTTCTTGTCGAGGTTGGCGATGCTGTCGAGCGAATCTTTGTTCTCGGGCTTGCCCCAGATGTTCTTCTCGAAGGCCAGCAGTTCGCCCTCGATGCGTTTCTGCTCCTTGGTCATGAGCGAGTCGTTGCCGCCGGTAATCTGGCTGAGCGTCTTGCCGAGCATGTTGGTGGTCTTGTAGATTTTGCCTCGGTACATGTTCTTTGTGAAGTAGTCGTCGATGCTCATGGTGGCGGCATTGTTGAGGTTGCTCGTCATGATGGTCTGCTTGGCCAGATAGGGGGCCAGATCGTCGTACTTCACCCAGAACATGGGGTAGGAAGTGGTGCCGTCGCCGAAGTCGTCTTCACGCTTCAGGATGGGGCAGAGGGCCAGCACCTTGTTGTGGAACGAGGCTGTGGCCTGGTCGTAATAGGCACTTTCTTTGATGTAGTAGCCTTTGACCTCGGCTGAGGGGATGTCGCTGTCATCGATGTGGATGCCTTTGTCGGTGCGCTCGAAGTAGATTTTATAGTCTTCGAGTATGGTCATCTGCTTCACCTTGGCGGCATCGCTGAACACCTCGTTGCCGTCGATGCGGTATTCGTAGGCGGGAACGGCCCGGCGCATGACGAGCTTGAAGATGTTTGTAAACAGGTTCATCTGCGTGCCGACTGGCTCTACGGGATAGTAGAGTCCGGCGTTGGCATCTTCGGTGAGGTCGAGCTCACGGTAGATGTCGCGCCGCCACACCACATCCTCCTGCATGGGAGTCTGTGTGGGGAACGAGATTTGTGCACGTGTGGTCATGTTGTTGGCATTCGACTTCTGTGCGGCCTTTTGCTGTTCGGCACGTCGCGCTGCGGGCTGGGCGTTGATGGTTGCAGCCACGCAGGCTATCAATAACACGAATAATATGCGTTTCATTCTTGAAATGATTTATGATTTATGTTCTTTCACTACTTCACTATGACTTGCATCGATGCGTTGAGCTTGCGGGTGATGCCGTCGGGTCCTACGGCGCTCACGCTGGTAATGTAGAATCGCTTGTTGCGCGAGAGCTTGCGGAAGGTCTCCTTCTGGCGTTCGGTAAAGCTGCCACCGGTCGATGCCATCGGCACGGCATTACCCATGTTGTCGAAGAACACGACCTCGAATCCGAGCACGCGGAACGGGATGTCGAGCAGTCCGTCGTCGATGGCTGCACTGACGGTGGAGGCACCCATGAGCGAGCCCTTGGCCAGTCCGCCGCCTTTGAAGCGGTCGCTGCCGACGGCGATGTAGATGGTCGGGTCGGGCAGTTTGCGCACCTTGAAGGTGAACTTGCCCATCTCTCGGTGAGTGCCCTTGTCGTTGGCCGACACGGTGAACGTGACATCCTGGCCTACGGTCGAGGGCACGGCAATATAGTGGCCTGCACCGGTTGAGGTGAGCGAACCGCCCGACATGGTCACGTTGACGTCGGCCTGCGGCACGCCCGGCACGCTGACGCTCATCGGGTTCTTATAGCCGGCATAGAGCACGTTCATCAGGTCGGCAGCCACGGTGGCTCCGCTTGGCGGAGCGATGACCGAGTATTTGCGTGTGAAGTCGCGGCGCAGCATGTCGCCCTGACCGTTGCGCATGAGCATGTAGCCCGAGAAGGTATGCTCGCCCACGCCGCCCACGTTGAAGGCATAGTTGCCGTTCTGGGTGTTCACGCGAGTGCCGTTGATGTAGATTTCGGGATGCTGTGTGGTATCGACGGCTGCCATGACGATTTGTGCCGTCATGCGTTCGCCGGGATAGAGCGTGGTCTTGTCGGGGATGACGAAGGCATCGAGCTTGTTCACGCGGATGTCCTTCATGTCGATGTTAGAGACGAGAGTGTGGAGCACTTCGCCCTCGGCATGGCGCACGTCGCTCTGTAGTTTCGACAACAGCGTCACGGCGGCGGCCACGGGCATGTTCTCGAACATGTATTGCTGCCAGTTCTTTCCCATGGTGTGGGCCTTGGCGGGGAGCTTGGTGGTGAGGTTGCTCTCGATGATTTTCTTCTGCTGTTCGTCGGTCACCATGGTCATGATGCGTTCGCGATAGCTGTTGATGGCATCGAAGAGCTGTCGGCCCTTGCCTGTGCCTGGTGCGAGCATGACGTGGCTGGCTGCTTCAAGGTCGTCTTTGTTTTCTATGTTCAGCACGTCCCCGTTCTTGCCGTCGGCTTCTTTGACGATGGCTTCCTTGAGCTCTTGTGCGAAGTTGAAGAGCGAGTCGCTCATCGACTTCACCGAGCTGGCTTTCTCGAACCATTGTTTTACCTTCGAAGGATTGCGCTTCATCTGTTCGGAGAAGTCGCCGAACAGCGATTCGTTCTCTTTCGAGGAGTTGGCAGTGGTGCGGTTGAGGCTTTCCTCCACGATGGAGAAACCGTTGAGCACCTCGGTCGAGATATTCAGTGCAAGCATGGCCATGAGGACGACGTAGAGAAGGTTGATCATCTTCTGGCGGGGGCTTACTGGTCTTTTCTTTATTGCCATTGTTTATTACTTGTTTCTATACCCTGTCAGGGTGACAGGGCTTATACAACTAATCGGATTTTATTTACTCGCCGTTAGGAGCTACGTTTGCTGCTCCGAGGCCGGCTGCGGCAGCGGGCATGTTGACGGTCATGGCCTCAATCATGCGGGCATAGATCTTGTTAAGCTCGGCAATCTGCTGAGCCAGCTTGCGCGTCTGCTCGTTGATTTCGTCGATGGTGCCGATTTGTGCGCTTGCGCCCTTAAGCTGCATCTCGTAGACCTTGCTGATGCCGGTGAGTGTGCGGTTGAGGTTTTCCATTTCCTCGGAGTCGCGTGTGAGTCGCTGGCTCTGCTCTTCCACCTTAGCAAGGGTCTCGTTGAGTTTCTTCAGGTTTTCCACGTAGTCGCCCTGTGCCTCGATCATCTCGGGAGTCGACTCGGCCTGCTGGCCCAGCCATGCTGTTCCGCCAACGGCTACACCGCCTGCGGGAACGCCTTGCAGACCTTCGCCCTCGACGCTTTCTGCACCCGACATGGCAGCTGCGGCGCCTGTGGAGGCTGCTGGGCCGCCACCGCCGATGATGATGGTGCCGCCTGTGCCGCCGCCGAATGCTGCTGCGGGACGTCCTTCGGCGTCTTCGTCGTCGACTTCGATGCCGCCGATAGTGACTTCAGGCTCTTCTTCATCCTCAGCGCGTTTGCCGAGATGGGTGGGTAACTCGCGGCCGTCGGCTGTCTTGTCGAACGGGCGGTCGAAGGCTGAGAGGAAGAACACGACGACCTCGGTGCCCATACCCAGGAAGAGCATGAAGTTGGCACCCGGCAGGTGGGTCAGTTTAAATAATGTACCGAGGATTACGATAGATGCACCCCAGCTGTAGGCGTAGTTCAGGAACGTTTGTCCCGGTACGCTGTCCATCCACCGCTGCAGGCGGTAGACGATATTGAATTTACTGTATTCTGACATTATTTCTTACCTTTTTTCTGTTTTCCACTTGTTGTATTTGCCAGGCTGCGCACGCACCGGAATCCGATGTATGAGCGGGGCTGGTTCTGATATTCCCATGTTCGCCATGCCGAGCGAATGTAAGACTCGGGGTCTTTCCACGATCCGCCGCGCACGCTTTTCTTCTTCATCTTGTAGGGGTCTTCCTTGGCGGCCTTGTACTCGAGCTGCGGGTTGAGGTCGTTCATGGCTTCTACGCCGGCTTCGGTGTAGATGGTCGAGGTCCATTCGGCCACGTTGCCTGCCATGTCGAAGAGTCCGTTGCTGTTGGCTGAGTAGATGCCCACCTTCGATGTGATGAGGTTTCCGTCCTTGGTGTAGTTACCGCGGTCGGGTTTGAAGTTGGCAAAGAAGCATCCGTCGCCGCTCTTCACACTCTCGTTCTCCCAGGGGAACTCGTTACCGGCTTTGCCTCGTGCGGCATATTCCCATTCGGCCTCGGTCGGCAGACGGTAGCGCTGCACGTAGCGTGCCTCGCCGCCCAGACCTTTCAGCAGGTAGTCGGTGCGCCATGCGCAGAAGGCGTTGGCCTGTTCCCATGTGACGCCGACGACGGGGTAGTCGTTGTAGGCGGGGTTGGAGAAATAGTTGCGCAGATAGGTCTCGTTCTCCGAGTTCTTGAAGTCGTTGACCCAGCAGGTGGTGTCGGGGTAGACGTTCACGATGTAGGTGTTGAGGAAGTCCCAGGGTCCGGAGAGCGGGCGGTTGATGGTTTCGCGCACGATGCGTCCCTCGTCGTCGATGTAGGCAGTGTCTTTCGATATCATGACCACCTCGTTGGGGTCGGCAGCGACATCGGTGTTGAGGTTGCGCTCTTCTACTGCCATGCGGTTGCGTCGCAGTGCAGCAGCGGTGTAGTCGTAGACCTCGTAGCGATAGTTGAGCTGGCTGTAGTCGAGCAGTTTCTCTCCGGTGACGGGGTTGATGACGTAGAGGCTTTCTACGGCTCGCTGCTCGTCTTCGTTCATCTTGCGGGGCAGTTGTTTCTTCCAGTTCAGATGCGGGGTGACGGGGTCGCCGTTTTTGTCTTCGGTGATCATGTAGGTCTCATCGCCGCCGTATGCGGGGTCGGCCATGCGCGTGCGGAGGATGCTGTCGCGCACCCAGTAGACAAACTGCTTGTATTCTGAATTGGTGACTTCGGTCTCGTCCATCCAGAATCCGTCTACCGAGATGTCTTTCACCGGGGTTTGCTTGCCCCACAGACTGTCTTCTTTCTCAAGTCCCATGCGCAGGAATCCGCGGTCGATGCGGGTCATGCCGTAGGGCGTCGGCTCACTGAAGCTTTTGCCGCTCACGCCTGTCACCTCGCCGCCGCGTCCGGACGATGTTGCCATCTTTCCGCCGAAGCATCCGGCCAGTGTGAACGAGAGCGCGATGATGCAAAGTGCAATAAAACTTTTTTTCGTTCTCATATTTTTAGATATTCAACTTTATTCAGGTTTTCGTCAGAGTATTCTGACACTCTTGTGCAGGTTTTTCCCTTTTTTAATCAGGTTGATGTCGATCTGATAGCCCACGAACAACTCGTGGCTGCCGTTACCCGGGCTGATGGCCGAGGTGTAAATCTCGTAGCTGTAGCCCAAGTTGATGCCGTGGAACATTCCGCCCACGAGCACGGTCACCGAGTTGGTAGGACTGTACGACAGGCCGCCATACATGACTTTCTTGTCGTTCGTGTAGACCAGTCGTCCGGTGATGTCGCCGCGCCATACAGCGCCGTCGTAGCGCACCATGAACGATGGCTTTATTTGTAAGAACGGATTTCTGAGCTTAATATTGTATCCGCCCGTCAAATAAAATGTGGGGTCAATCTGCAATTCGTTGGTCTCGCCCAGTTCTACGAGGGGCGAGGTGAGGTGCTGCGCCGACAGTCCGACATACCACGGGCCGCGCTGATAGTAGAGACCTGCACCCAGGTCGAGCGCGTTGCCGTCGGCCTCCGACGAGGGGAAGGCCAGGTCGTTGTCGTCCTCGGGAAACTCGAGTTTCGAGCCGTCGATGCTCTCGCTGAGCAGTCCCACGTTGAAGCCTGCAGCCAGCTGTCCGCCGAAGAGCTTGTGGCGGAACGCATATTGCAGCGCCAGCTTCTGGTGGGTGAAGGCACCCAGCTTGTCGTTCATAAACTGAATGCCCGCGCCGTGATACTGGTTGAGGAAGAAGAACGGCATGTCGGCTGCGGCATACATGGTCTGGGGATTGTTTTCAAATCCGACCATAGACATATTGTAGGCCGCCGCGATGTTGATCTTCGACTCCTTACCCACGGACGCCGGGTTGAACGACGGCTCCATGTCGAAATAGTGGCTGAACAACGGATCGTATTGGGCACTCGCGCATAGAGCCGAGAGCCACAAAACGACCGTCAGTATGGTTATTTTGCGACTAAACACGATGATATAACGTGTTTTTCACCGTTTTATTGTATCTCCGCAAAAAAATGAACGGCAGAAAAATGAAAATACAGCGAGCCCTATGCATTTGTCTGGTCGGGATGGAAATCGTCAAAACCCCGATTTTTTAAGTTCTGTTAACAAAAATCGACACCCTCCAGAATCGCGAGTTTTCTGTGGGGTGGGGCAACAGTCCACCGCGACCGAGAAAGCCCGAAATTCGAACTCTTTTGCAACGAGTTGAAAATGAGTGGTTTGCAATGCTTTTTTTCGACGACGGAAAGTGCTTCGTTTTGCGAAACATATATCTTTCGCTCGCGAGAGCTAAGCTTTTGGGGTGCGAAAGACTGTCTTTTGCAACCCGAAAGACCGTCTTTTGCAGGGTGAAACATATATGTTTCGCAAATCGGAGCCCGTTTTTCGCCCCTTGAAACATCGAAAACCGCCTCAAAAACCGTTTTTTCAGCTCCGAAAAACGCAAAATTTTGATTCTTAAAAAATGTAAAGTTTTCTGATTTTTTTGCAAAAAACCAACTTTTTTATTATATTTGCTTTTTGAACCATTATTGTAAATATAGAAAGGAGCAAACCATGCTAAAGAAACTTTATCTGCTCGTGCTGGCTGCGGTCGTGAGCAGCCAGGCAGCCACCGCACAGTCGGTCGTCGAGAACATCCGTAAAGCCTATGCCGAGGCAAAGGCCGAAATCGCCAACATCACCAACGAGGACGGCTATCCCCCCGAATACTATCAGCTCAACGTCGTGCAGAACCTGCCCGGCACAGGCCCTCACCATGAAGACGTGCTGATGATCTTCAAGGAGGAACCTGCCCCCGAAGACGTGGTCTATCCCGCACACCGCATCTTCTTCGTGACCACGAAATACAACTTTGCCGCCCGACAGTTCTACGAGGAATATCTCTTCGACGACGACGGCAACCTCGCCTTCGTCTATGCCTTCAGTCCCGACGTAACCGACGGGAAAGAGAGCGAGCTGCGGTTCTACTTCGACCGCGGCAAGCTCGTCAAACTGACCGCCAAGCAGCGCAACATGGGCGACACCACCTTCACCGACGAGGCCACCTACACCACCTGCCCCGACACCCTCAGCCGCTTCTACCAGGAATACCTCGCCCAGGCCTTCAAGTTCAAGCGCCTCTTCAAGTCGGTCGACAACGCCACCCGACTGTAGGGGGCACGTCTTTTCATAAATACATATGTGAAGGTATAAAGAAATAGTCCCGCCACGACATTTACCCGTCTCGTCATGTCCCTATAACGAAATCGCTGTTCGGTTATAGGGATTTTTTCTTTGCAAATGTTAAAAAACGAACTTAATTGAAAAATATTTGCAAAATAATTTGGTTTATAAAATAAACTTATTTATCTTTGCGCCGTGAACCGGACACAATTGGCCGAAGACGGGCTTTCTGCAGGAGCGCGGATGAGGTCAGAGAGTAGTAAACAAAAAGTAGAACATCATTAAAAAAATGAAACAACAATGGAAGAAAAGAATAATCTGACTGCCGAGCGCAGTCTGGAAATCATCACAGAACAGATAGAACGCAGCCAGCGCACCATCAACAAGAACTCGGCAATTCCGCTCATCTGGTGGGGAGCCTGCGTTGTCGCGTTTTCGCTATTTATCGCATACCTCTGGAAGAATCATGGTGGGCCGGCATGGAATATGCTTTGGGCCGTATTATGGTTGATAGGCTACGCAGGCAACTGGCTCATTGACAAGCGAAGAGAGCGTGTGCCGACAACTTTTGTAGGGAAGACCATCGGTCATGTGTGGGCAACATTTGGCATGTTTTGCTGCGGTGTAGGCATGATATTCGGCTTTATCGGATGCGGCATGCTGCCAATGGATCTCATCTTACCCAAAGTATATGCTTTCGGCTGCATCACGAGCGTCATCTCCCTGTGCTTCGGAATGGGTACAACCATCACAGGCCTCGTCATCCAAAACCGCGTCATTCAGGTGTGCGGACTTATCGCTGGTATCGGAGGATTCTTCGGCGCATTGCATTTCTCTGACCATACACAGCTTTACGTGATGGCTATCGTAGCCTTAATAGGCCTAATCGTGCCTGGTGTGACTATTCTCTTGCAAAACCAGAAATAAGGAGGTGTCGACATGTTCAAACCGTTAGACCCACTGCTGCATTCAGAATTGCGACTGGCTGTCATGTCGCTGCTCATCAGTGCCGAGGAGGCCGAGTTTCCCTACATCAAGGAGCAGACGGGAGCCACGGCGGGCAACCTGAGTGTGCAGATAGACAAACTTTCGGCGGCAGGCTATATTGATGTGGAAAAGACGTTCAAGGGTAAGCGCCCCTGTACGCTCTGCCGCATGACGCCCGTAGGACTGAAAGCCTTTCAAAATTATGTCGAAGCACTGAAAAGCTATTTCGACATAAAGAAATAATGGCTACAATAGTGATGCAAGGCAACAGAGGTGTAACACCCTCAGATTGTTTATCTGTATGCCATAAAAGCGCCAGCGAGATAAAAAGAAATAATCTCTTTATCTCGCTGGTATTCAGTCATTTGAGTTACATATAGCTCTTAATATTCATCCTCGTTGAATAAAAAGTCTTCTTTGGTGGGGTAGTCGGGCCAGATGTCTTCAATGCTGTCGTAGACATCGCCCTCGTCTTCTATCTCCTGAAGGTTCTCCAGTACTTCCAAGGGGGCTCCCGAGCGGATGGCATAGTCTATCAGCTCGTCTTTGGTGGCGGGCCAGGGAGCGTCTTCCAACTTTGATGCTAATTCGAGTGTCCAATACATATCTGTTTCCTTTCTTTTTTATGTTTTCAATTTTTGCGTGCAAAAGTAATAATTTTCTTGTTATTTGCAAGCATTATGCCAAGTTTTTTCGATTATAAGTATAAGAAAGTTTAAAAATTCAGGATGTAGTGTTGTTGCTGATAGCGGTTTTGTACGAAAATGATGCCTGTTTTCCATAGTTCGAACGTTGTGGTGCTGTGGTTGTCGGTGCTGATTTCGGCCCATCGTTGTCGGGTGGCTGCCGACTGGTTGATGCCGAAGAGAATGAGTGTTGAGTCGGCGGGCAGGTGGGGTAGGGCGGTCTTGGCATGGGGCGACAAGACGGGCAGGAGCAGCAGGCGTGCTTCCTGCGGATTGTCGACGAGGCGCGTGTTCGTGCATCCGGCTTTCAGGCTGTCGGCGTAGGCTGCGGGCAGGCTGTCGTCAACGAAGGCGGTGGCGGGTTGGCAGAAGTTGGCCGTGCGCAGCAAGAACCGGCAGAGCTTCCTCTCGCGTCGGTCGACTGCCAATTTGTCAATCTCTACATATTTATAGTATGGTTTGCGTTCGGCGACGACATCTCTCACAAAGTCGTAGGCCCAAGGCGACTGTATGCCGAATCCGCGCAGCTTGCCTATGCCTTTCAGCCAGTGTCGGAGCAGGGGAAATGGGTTCATTGTGTTCTTATTTTTCTATTTTCACCTCTTTGTCGAATCCGCGCTTGTCTCTCAGGATAAAGGTATAGGTGCGGCCTTCGACGAAGGGATATCTCTGGAAATCCTCAAAGGTGTCGATGGCTTCGCCGTTGATGCGGAGCACGATGTCGCCCTGGCGCATGCCGGCGTCGTAGGCCTGGTGGTCGCTGCGAATGAATCCGACCGATGCCTGGCCGTTGAAGGGGACGTAGGCTATGCTCGGCGTCTTGTTGCCCACCACGACGTTGTCGTTTTGGTTGTAGGGCTGGAATGTCAGCCGTTTGCGCTTGGGGTTGACCACTACGCTGCCGTAGCTGAGCAGCTGTGCGCCGACGCGCGAGGCACCTTGTGTGGTGGTGGCATGCACGTCGAGAAACGAGAACTCTCCCCATTTCAGTCGGTCAAGATGCAGGAAGACAATCTCGCCCGACGTCTCGGTGCCCAGCGTGGCAATGGCCTGATGGCCGTCTATGCGCTCCTCCACCTGCGACTCTACGTTCTTGCTCTTGTAGGCGTGGGTGTCGAAACTCTGCTTGTTCATCTTGAACAGACTCTGCGAGCCGGTGTCGAACAACACCTGGTCTACGTGGCGCATGAAGGGGCTGACGTAGATATAGGGCACCCACCATTTCAGCTTGTATTTGATTTCGTAGCCCGGCTCTGTGTCAAGGATGTCTTGGCGGTCGGTCAGTATCAGGTGCCTGCGGCGCGTGTCAATCTTTGCATACAAGCCCTTGTTGAACAGGTCGAAGCCGATGATGGCATCGTATTTCTGGCGCGTGGCGGGGCGCGGAAGCACCGAAGCCACATAGCCGCTCACGCGTATCCGACCCATGCGGAAGGCGGGCAGCTGTACCACGCGGACCGTGTCTTTGTGGTTGCTGGCATCGTATGAGACCACGTTGCCCAGCTCGCGGTAGCGTCTGACCTCGTCGCTCTCGTAGACCATGCCCTGTCCCGACCCCGTGTCGAGCAGGTAGCGGCAGCGCCGTCCCGCAGTTTCCACGTCGATATAGATCAGGTCGTTGTCGATGACGATTGGGATGGTGTCGCAGAAATTGCGCTCCGACAACAAAAAGTTGGCTGAGTAGCTGTACATCTGAGCCTGTAAAGACGCAATGCCCAAGAACAGCAGAAGTAGCGATGCCGTCAATTTCTTCATGCTTGAACAATACAAACCAAAGGTGGTGAAAGCTTGGGCTCCCCTGTGGGAACGTTGCTTTTCTGTCGGCAAAGATACACATTTACGTGTGAAAAACAAAACAATGACGTGTTTTTTCTTGGCAACAACATGGAAGTTCTCGGATTAAATGGCATCAGTGAACGTAACCTTAAAAAATCTTAACGGCCGAGGTGAAACATATACCTTTCGCCTCGCGAAATGTTAACGCGCCATTTCCGTTTTAACATTTCCCTCAGCCCCTTAAATTAGGCGTTTGGGGCTTCCTATCGTCCCCTCCACTTCCCTTTCATTCCCTTTTCACTCCCCTTTCATTCCCAAACATATATGTTTCGGGTTGCAAAAGACGGTCTTTTGCCTTCCGAAAGACCGTCTTTCACCACCCGAAAGCTTAGCTTTCGCAGGGTGAAACATATATGTTTCGGAAGTGAAGAGTGATAAGTGAAGAGTGATGGGTGATTTAACTCATTGACTGACAAAGGATTGCGAAACGCCTCGCGTGGGGCGATATTTTCTTGTGCGTGGACCGTTGTGCCACAGGTGTCTTTTCCGCCCGACAGGCGCGTTAAAATTTCCTGCACCGCCGGCCGAATTTTAACAATAGGGTATTGCAGCATGGGGGCGAACCTGCTCCCTCCCCGGCTCTCCGCCTTTACCTCGTTAATCCCGCCTGCCTCTGTTCCGTATGCGGCGACTCAGCCGCCGCCTTGCGCCACCCGTGTCCGCCCAATCGTTTCTCTTCCGCGCTTCGCGCGTATGTGCGTGTAATATATAATAATGTGTGCCTTGCTCCTTTTTCCTCCTTTTTCCGCTCCGTTGTGTTAAAAAACGTTTATTTCGAATTTTTCCTTTGAAATATTTTGGTATTTGGTAAAATTGTCGTACCTTTGCATCCGCTTTCGCGCAAAATTTGCGCGGTCGGCGAAATCAAGAAGTCGTTCTTTTGACATAGTTACATAAAACAG
>CACYRB010000039.1 GCA_902776685.1 uncultured Prevotellaceae bacterium | reverse complement strand
GTCAATGGTTTAACGCGGCACGCCGCGTCCCTACATGCTAATGGAGATTTCCTTAATTTGTGAAACGTATATGTTTCGGGTTGCGAAAGCTAAGCTTTCAGGTGGTGAAAGGTAAGCTTTCGGGGTGCAAAAGACGGTCTTTTGGAAGGTGAAAGGTATACCTTTCGCAATTAAAGGGGAGTGAAAGGGGAGTTGAAGGGGAGTGAAAAGGGAGTGAAAGGGACGATAGAGGCCCCCACCCCCCTAATTTAGTGGGCAGAATGAAATGTTAAAACGGGAATGGCGGTTTAACATTTCCCGGGGTGAGAAATATATGTTTCGGTTGTTGATTTAAGATTTGTTTGCAAAAGCAAAGCCTCCGCCTAAAGGGAAGAAAAACGGGCAGCGGATGAACACGGAAGAGCACGGAATAAGATACCGTTTGCATGTAGGGGAAAGGCTACGGGTAGGCGAGCGCAGCGAGGGATGCGCGGCGTGCCGCGTTGAATAATTTGCAGCGGATGAACACGGATAGACACAGAATAAGATAGCATTAACATGTAGGGACGCGGCGTGCCGCGTTGAAAATGTCTCTTTGTCTCTTTGTCGAAATGATAACGCGGCACGCCACGCATCCCTCGCTGCGCTCGCCCCCCCGTAGCCTTCCCCTACATGCTAATGGAGATTTTTCACTGTTCTCTATTCACTGTTCTCTATTCACTAGCGAAGCGCATAAGCCCCCCAACCCCCTAATTTAGGGGGCTAATGGGGCTAAGGATATAAAAAAGGCACGACAGGCGGGTGGGATGCCTGTCGTGCGCTCTTCTCAAACGTATGCTAATTTGTTTTTAGAAGAGTTTTTCGGGATAAACGCCTTCGTCGATGAGCTGCTGGATGCGAGCTACGGTGCCGGGGCGGTCGGCCGAATAGGTGACGCCAAACCACTTCGACGTGGTGTCGAGCACCTTGCAGGTGGCTGTGCCTTCCTTGATGAGCTTGTCCATCATGAGCGGGATGAAGAACTCAGCCTTCAGGTTCTCAATGTTCTTCGGGTCGCTGAGGAACTCCTTGAAATATTCCTCGCTATGCTCGAAGTAGTCGGGTGTGAAGCCCCACATGTTCATCGACACGGGTGTGTTGTCGCCGCCAACAGGCTGCCACTCGCCCTGCTCGTCTTTGTAGCAGACGGTGCCATCGACGCGCATGATTTCGGTGCGCTCGACGATGGTGGCAAGGTTGCCTTCGGCATCCTTCGAGCATACGCCACGGGCAACGGTGCCGTTGTCGCTCAGGGTGTTGCCGATGCGGAAGCCTACCATGGCATATTTGTTGGCTGAGCCTTCGGGCAGGTCGGCGAGGAACTTGCCTACCACCATGAAGGCGTCGCGATTGTAGAAGTCGTCGCAGTTGATGACGCAGAACGGTTCTTTGATGATGTCCTTGGCCATGAGCACGGCGTGGTTGGTGCCCCAGGGTTTTTGGCGGCCTTCGGGAACGCTGAAGCCTTCGGGAAGGTCTTCGAGCGACTGGAAGCACACTTCGGCGGGGATGTGGCCCTCGTACTTGGAGAGCACCTTCTCGCGGAAGTCTTGTTCAAAGTCTTTGCGGATGACGAAGACGATTTTTCCGAAGCCGGCCTTGATGGCATCGTAGATACTGTAGTCCATGATGGTCTCGCCGTTGGGGCCGAGGCCGTCGAGTTGCTTGAGTCCGCCGTAGCGGCTACCCATTCCTGCTGCAAGCAGTAATAAAGTTGGTTTCATATTAGCTGTTTTTAATTATAATGTATGAATGATCTTCATTTCCCTCATTAAGGTGAATACTGTTTTTCTGCTTATTTGGTGCAAAATTACTAAATATTTTTTATTTATTGCAAGTTTTGACCATTCTTTTAAATTTTTATTCATCGTTTGAGCTTTTTCTTCAGCCACATCTTTGTCTCCCACGGCAGTGCCTGAACAAAAAACTGGATGATGTTATATTTATAATAGGTAAGGCCCGAGCGCATTCCTCCTGCCACGCCAAAGGTGGCGGTGCATCGGTTGATCATGGCCTCGCACAGCTGGCGTTTGTCTTCCTTGTCGGCAAGCATGGCAGGGGGGACTGCTGCGGTCTTCCTGAGCACGGCGACGACATGGCCTTCTTCGGTCTCGCTGACTTCGACAGTGGCAACGCTGGCAAGCACGTCGGCGACATCGCACCGGCTTTCGCGGTTCCAGATGACGAGCCGGCCGCCGTCATTCATTATGTTATATTGGTGGAATCCTTTGTAATGCTCGACCTCTGCCTCGTTGGGGTGATGGTTCAGATAGAGGACTCCCCCATTCCTTAATACGGCAAGCGACTCGATGATTCCCTTCATGGGGTCGGAGGAATGGTCGAGCGCATTCTGGATGATGACGAGCGAAACGCTGTCGACGGGGTAGAATGACGAAAGAAACTCCATCATGCCAAAGCTGATTTCGGGCAGGTCGGCACGATATCGGTTCTTTATCTTGTTAAAGAAAGGAGCAAGGGGATCGACATAACGGATGTCGAGCGGGAGAAGCTCTTCGCCTGCTTTCAGATGATTGCCCGGAGCATAGGTCATGCCGCAGCCTACGTCTAAGACAACAGGATTGGAAAATTGCTTCAGAT
Source organism: uncultured Prevotellaceae bacterium (assembly GCA_902776685.1). Classification (GTDB taxonomy): domain Bacteria; phylum Bacteroidota; class Bacteroidia; order Bacteroidales; family Bacteroidaceae; genus Prevotella. Next base: position 19,389 of record CACYRB010000039.1, on the reverse strand, counting down.
AGGTTGGCGCATCAAAACCGTCAAGGCAAATTACTTTGCCATAGTTTGACCAGCGCAAGGTCCCGTCGCGCGTGTGCTTCCAACGGTAAACGTTGTTCCAAAACGCAACTTCATAGGGTATTCCTTTTAACCATTTTGCTATTTCCATTGTTGAAATGTTGAAATGATGAAATGTTGAAATGATGAAATGATGAAATGTTGAAATGATGAAATGATGAAATGTTGGGCGGGCTGATGTCAGAACGGCAGTCCGATGGCGAAGTGCAAGCACTGAGCATCGTGGAAGCTGTCGGCATTATAGAAGCCTGTCTTATAGGGCAGGTGAAGGGCAAAGCCCCAGTCGATGCGCAGCACGAAGAACTCGAGGTCGTAGCGCAGACCGATGCCGGTGCCGAGAGCGGTTTCCTTGAGCAGGTTTTTCATCTGCAGCTGCGAGTTGGCACGGTAGCCGTCGTCGCGCAGTGCCCACACGTTTCCGGCATCGAGGAACAGTGCTCCGTAGAGGTTGCCGAACAGCCGCGGGCGATACTCAAGGTTGGCTTGCAGCTTGAGGTCGCCCGTCTGGTCGAGGTAGGACAGCCTGCTCTCGTTGGTGTGGTAGGAGCCCGGGCCGATGCTGCGCACGTTGAAGGCACGCACGCTGTTGGCGCCACCCACATAGAACTGCTCGGTGTAGGGAGCGCTGAGGGCATTGCCATACGACCAGAGGATGCCTGCGGCAGCATGGGCGACGAGCGAGCTGTGTTCGCCTACCTGCCACGTCTTGCGCCACTCGGCTTCAATTTTGAAGAACTGCGCATAAGGATTCTTGAACATGGTCTTGCCCTTCTCGCTCCATTTCTCGCCGAAGGCCGCATAGCCGAGTGAGAGCAGGTTGGCAGCCTCGCTGACGGTGGCACGCAGATAGATGGGGTTGCGGAACGATATCGGTGAGGTGTAGGTGAACTGGTAGCGCATCTTGGGTACGAACTGGTCGGCCATCGACACCTGCAGGTAGGGGCTGGTCTGCAATATCTCTTCAAACTCAGCCGTCTGGTGGGTCATGTACTCGTATTGCAGGATGAGCGGGCTGAACTCGTGCATCATGGTGGCACGAGGTTGGAAGCGGTAGGTGTATTCGCCCGAAACGACGTGGCGCTTGAAGTATTTCTCGCGATTGATGACGCTCATCGAGCCCTTGATGGTTGTCGTGGGCGTCTGCACCCAACGACGGCGCACGCGGAAGGGCAGCAGCAAGCGGGGCAGTTCGAGCGAGGCGTCGATGCCATACTCGTAGGAATGGAAGCGACTCTTTGTGCCGTCGCTGCGGTGGCCTGTCTGCCACTCGTAGCTGCCACGAAGATTCACATCGAACGTCTCGCCGCCACGAAACGCATTGCGCTTGGTCAGACCGACGACGACGCCAGGGCCGAATGCGCCAGTGGTCTTTCCGATGGCGTTGGCCTCAACATAGAAGTCGTAGGGTTTGTCGAAGATGCAGTTCAGATGAAGGTCGAGCGTGTCGCAAAGGGCTGTGGTGTCGCGGGGCGTGAATTTGAAATCGACCATGCTGAACAGTCCCAGCCCGGAAATCTTGCTGGCCGACTCAAGATAATCGTCGTAACTGAACTGCTGACCCGGACGCAGCTTCAAGTCTTTCAGGATGACACGCGGACGGATGGGCGACCGCTTGCCGTTGAAGTGCACGGTAAGCCGACGTCGCTGGATGGAATCGTTCAGCTTCTCCATGAATGTCTTGCGCAGCTGCATGTCGGTACGGCCGATATACCATTTATGCTTAGCCGCCTCGGGAATGCCGTCGGCCAGCTGGAAACGCAGTTGCACTTTCCCTGGAACACTGACGGTGTCGGCCAGATAGGAGGCATAGCCGGGCTGATAATAGTAATAGCCATTGTTGCGGAACAAGTTGCTGACACGTGTGCGCTCGGCATCGAGAGCCGACACGCTGAACGGGTCGCCGCTGTGTATCTTGGCCTCGTCAGCGGTGGCGGCAATCAGGCTGTCGCCCTCTTCAGGGAAGTTGACATAGCGCAGGGTGTCGATGGTGAACAAATGTCCGGGACGCACCTGATAGGAAATCTTGGCCTCCTTCGGATTTTTCTGCTCCACGACATTGTAGTCAACACTGCCTCGGAAATATCCATGCGAGCGCAGCACCTCCTTGGCTACTGAAGAGCGGAGCTCTGGATTCACCCAACTCATCAGCACAGGAGCCTTGCCGAAGGATTTGGTCATCCACTTGCCAAATCCGCTTTCTGAATCGGAAAAGGCATTCCATATCCATAGCGCGTAGGGAAAGGGTGTGCGATGATAAGAACTGCCAAACAGTGCGCCGTTGGGTGCCGTGGCCAAGGCAGCCTCGACCTCCACGCGTGTGGCGGTGAAGTGGTCGCCCTTCTCGTAATCGGCATAGCTGATTTTCTTCAAGCCCGTAAACAACTGGTCGCCTTCGGGCACGCCGCTTGTAGAGGAGCATGAACAGATACCCGCCAACAATGTGCAGGCCATCAGCTGGATGAATAGTTTATTTGTCGTTTTCCTCATTTGTCTTTACCTTTATGCTGTCAGACCTCTGCGGAACAGGGGGCATCGACGGCTTGTCACTCTTGAACCGGAAGATGTCGCGGAAATGCTGTAACTTGCGTTTCCACATGAAACCCGCCCCGAACTGGCCTACATCGCCGTCGAGCCAGTCGTAGCTGTCGCGGTCGTAGAAGAGTTTGAGATATTTGTTGGAGGTCTGACTCAGCCTGTACTCGAACGTAACGTTGTCGAAGAAGGTGTTGTTCTGGTTCTCTATCTCTGCCCCACTCGACACCTTGCCGCCGATAGCTATTCGCAAGCGATTGTTCCAGAAACGTTTGGCAAACTTGAAACTGTAGTCGGTGTGCAGCGCACCCGTCGCTGTCGTGGTGTTGTCCATGCCGAAGCTCAGGTCGAGTGTTCGCAGTGCATTTCCCGATATGGCATTGATCTGGCTGTTGAGGAAGGCACTGAGCGCACTGTTCATAGAGAAGGAGTTGGTATTGCCGTCGGCCAGATACATTCCTGTGGTCAGCATGGTCACAGCCAGCTTGCCGCGTTCCTCTTCCGACATGGTTTGCAGCTCGTTGTGAACAGTCATGTCTTCGGGTGCATCGATGATGAACTGGAGTCCCATGTCGCGCAGCGTCTTTGTGATGACGACGCCGCAGTCGAAGGTCACGATGCGACCAGAGCTGCCATCGTTTGACACCGAAGTCTTGGTTTCCTCGGTTGCCGTGATGTTCAACCTCGGATTCATCGGGTCGCCGAGAAATTCTATATAGCTGCCGTCCTGAATGGTGAACGTCTTGAGCGGGATAACTGGCAACGAATATTTCATCTCGCCGTTGTTGAGCGTGTAGCGTCCTGTCAGGCGGAGGTTGTCGGCGGGATTGTACTGCATTCTGAGGTCGCCGCCGCCTATCAAATCGACGTAGTTGGAATGGTCGGCATTCAGTGCACAAATAATGTGAGCCTGCTCGTCGATGCTCATAGAGAGGTCCATGTCGAAACCGGAAATGGGCGGACGGGTAACCACCTGCTCGGTAGAATCGTTGAAGTTGGTGAACTTGACCAGTTCGTCGAGCTGGTTATCGGTAGAGAGCGGCGAGTCGCGCAGTACGTAGGTCATGTCGGTGGAGCCAAGCACATCGAGCTTGCCGCGCATCTGCAGTCTCTCAACCGGACCTTTCATCATGCCGAAGAAATTGACGAATGCCTTGCCATAGGCCTCTGAACGCGGATTCTCCTTTGCATTGATAATCTGGAAATTCTCTGCCCGCATCTTTAAGTCGAGATACATGCGGTCGAGGTCAGAGAAGTCGAAGTAGCCTGCCATCGTGAGCGGGCTGTCGTTGTGGGCATACATCTGGAAGTTCTCAAACAACAGATGACTGTTGGCAATCCTGACGGGGTCGTTGTCGAAACGCATCTCCACCCCATAGGGCACGCTCACGAGATAGGCCGAGTCGAGATAGACCTCGCCGTCGATTTGCGGTTTCTTCAAGGAACCCTTCATGTCGAGGATGCCCTCGCCAAAGCCTTTCAGACCGATAATCTGGTCGGGGAAGAATCCGTTGAGCATCGACAACGGGATGCGGTTCAGCCCGAGCTTGGCGTCAATCCATCCGTCGCCCGTTTCCGAGCTCGACCTATAGGTACCTTTAATCGTGGCCACCTCGTTGCCCTCGCTCATGAGGATGCCATCGACGTAGTGGCCGCCGTCAGCCTGTGGCATATAGACGAACTCGGCACCAACGTTTCCCATCGGGTTGTGCTCATAGACAAACTTGTCGATGGTCATATTGGAAGAGACGGAGAGGTCTTCGGGTGTCTGGATGACGTGATAGTCGCCATTGAGCACACCCGATATGCTCGGCGTGTAGGGCAAGACCGAAAGCACTTTCTCTAAATCGAACTTATGAAGGCTAAACGTGATATCCTGAAGGGCCTCTTCGTTCTCGTCGTCGGTATAGATCTGGATGCCCATACCATCGGCCGAACGCAGCTTCACGTCGGCCGACACACGGCGGTCATCGGAGAGGAACACGTAGTTGTCGTCGTTGATGCTGAACTGCTTATAGCCCAACACAGGGTCCATCCCGTAGGACTGCAGACGGATTCCGTTTTCCTCCATCGATGCCGACAAGCCAAGGGCTATGCCGAGCTTGTCGTGCTCGTCGTACAGCCGTGCGGTGAGACTAGTTCCCTTTTCGTGCAATGCCCCGTCGAAAAGAGCGTTGAACACATATTTCGGATTATCCTTGTTGTTGCGCACCTGCGCCTCGTAGCGCATATTGTCAGCGTCGGAACGAATAGCCAGGTTTATCGTGTCGACAAGAATACTGTCGACCGTCAGTCCGCCGACGTGCAGCTGTCCGTTCAGTCCGCCAACGGGCGACGAGGTCATTTCGCAGTTCACCGTCGTCACGTCGTAGCCCAACCGACTCAGCATCTTCATCACAAAGTTCTCCCGTCCTGTCGTGAGGCTTATTCGTCCGTTCGGCAAGCGGCTGCGCAACAGGCTCTGGTCGATATACCTTTCCTTCATCTGCTTTTGCAGCTCGGCTGTCAGGGCATCCGTCTGCCTCAGCAACCGGCGATAGCCTCCGCTGGCATCCATGTCGAGATGGAAGTCGCCACAATCGACAATGGCATGCGTGGTGTCGCGACGGGTGAGCAGATCGATGTTGATATCCTCAGGGCGGAAGAGCTCGCCGCGGTTCACTACCGAGAGGTCGCTCAGATAGCCGTGAACATCGTAATAGTCTTTCAGGTCGGTACAGATATCCACATGCCCGCAACCGCCTACGGTGAAAGGTTCGCTGGTAATCCTCAGGCGATAGAGGTCGATTTTCCTGAAGTCACCTGCAAGCGTGATGCACATGCCGTTCTTTGTCTGCGTCAGTCCGCCAATCCTAAACTGTCCGCCCAACAACGGGTTGTTGCTGTTCACGAGTGCGCCCAGGCGCCCGTTCACCAGCGAGGCGTCGGCAGTCATCCCGGCAAGGTCATACCCTCCGTAGTTGAACTTATCTATCTTCACCTTCGCCGTCAGTCGCGTGCGGGGCGACATCAAGTCGGTGCCCTGCCCGTTCAGGTCTACCATACCCGTGAAAGGCGACAGTCCCTGCCCTGGCACGAAATGCTGCAATTGCAAGTTTCGGGCCAGAAGCTTAGCCTGATAGGCCATGCGGTCGCCATCGAAGGTCGCCTTGCCGCTGACGCTTCCCCCACCCTCGGAAGCCTTGAAATTGGCGGTGTATTGATTCCCGTTTGCCTTGAAGTTGCCTTGCAAGCCGATGTTCTTGGGCAGGTTAAAACTATTGCGTGCGTCGGCAGGGAGAAGCTCCTTGACGAAAGAGATATCGTGTGCCTTGACATCAAGGTCCACGTCGGCCCGCAGCCGGGCAGGGTCGTTCAGGTTCTCTATCCACCCGTTGGCCTTTCCCTTAAGCGCCGTGGGCAAATCGACATTCAGACCCGAAAAGTTCAGCCGACTCATGTTTCCCCTCACCACACCATCTATTTTCATCGGATAGTTGGGCCACTTCCTACGGAAGCCCGACGGCATGTCGCCCATGAAGCGCATAATGTCCTGCTTACCGAGCGAGCCGTGCACCGTAGCCTTGATATGACCAGGCTGATAGTCGTCGAAGGCATTGAGTGCCATGTCAACATCGGTGTTCACCTCCGACTCAGGAGTCTTCAGATGCAAGTCTTTCACCCGCAGTCGCTCGTCGTCCATGGCGACGTGCCCTGAAAGCCGGTCAACCTGAATTCCACTTTTTTCCTTAAACGACACATTGTCAATGTCGGCAGAAATTAAGCTCCCCCCCTTCTCACCTCCTTTTTTGGGGGGCTGGGGGCAGGCGGATATATTCCTTGCAGACAAACTTAAATCAGTCACATCCAAATGATTGACATCCAGACCTTTCACCGGTTTCTTAAACCTGTTATCATATCTCACCGAACCCTTTTTCACGTCGAGCCTCCCGACTCGATAGTCGCCTCTCCCAAGGTCAAACCTGCCCTCCCTCACCTGGGCGTCGCCAAGCTTAGCCTGCACCTGCAACGTGTCGCCAGGAGTGTGGACCGTCACATCGGAATGGTGCAAATCCAACTGCCCCACCCCAATCTTCCATCGGTTCTCACTCTTGCTCGTGTCAGACGGCACGCTGTCCGCCAATGCCACATCAAGCCTCGCATCCTCCATACGGGCACGGTTCACCAAAAGACTGTCGCCACTCAGGTCGATGCCGTGACTCTCAAGAGCCAGTCGACCCACAGTGCCTTTCACACGCGCAGCATTGACAAAACCATTGGTATTCAGCTTCACACGGTTGAGCTCAAGACGGTCTATCTCAACCTTTTTTTTCAACAACGGAAGAAACTGCACATCCACCTTAGCCTCGCCCACGTCGGCAATCGTGTCGCCCTCGTGGACCACCCTCACGTCGTCGAGCGAAAGGTCGAGCGGAAAGTCCAGCCTCACCCTGCCCACGCTGATGTCCATACCCGTCTTTTCCGACGCGTATCGCGCAGCCTTCTTAGCCGCCCAGTTCTGCACAGGCGGCAAGTAAAGCAGCGCACCAAGCATGGCCGCCACGCCAACGGGAGCAGCCAAGGCTGCCACACCCCATTTCAGCAATTTCTTCATCAAGAGTGCAAAATAAAACATTTTTTCCGAAATACACAAGCGTTTCTGCCAAGAATCTTTTTAATTTACGATTTGACGATTTACTATTTACAATTTATTTTTCAATTTTTCGACTTTTGAAAACGTTATTTCGTTTTGTTTTGTTGCTTAATTCAGATTTTTTGATTATTTTTGCAGCCCGATAGACGTTTTTAGTTTATATATGACAAACAGTATAAAAAACTTGTCTACTTGAAATTAAATGGTTAAGTATAAATTGATTTGACGAAGAATGAAGCATTTATGGATTATTGCTTTATGTCTTGCAGTCTCGGCGACTTTGCCGGCTCAGCGTCGCAGCGACGGTGAGAAGCTGCGCATTGCCCGGAAGTTCATCAAGGCAGGCGATGTGAAGAAACTCAAGCAAGCCAATACCTACAGCGTGTATGGCGACAAGGGCAAAGGCTTTGTGGTGGTAGGAAACAGACGAGAGCAGTCGGCGGTGCTGGGCTATTCGGACAGCGACTTCGACGAGTCTCAGATGCCCGACGGACTGCGCTGGTGGCTGAACGCCGTAGAGGAATGTGCCGAGGCCGCCGCTCCCATCGCTGCGACTGCAACGGGGAAAAGCGTGGAGCCGTTTATCAAGACAAGGTGGGGACAAGAGGATCCTTACAACAGGCAGTGCCCCAAGATAAACAACACTGCGGCTCCCACGGGCTGCGTGGCTACAGCGATGGCTCAAGTACTGAAGTACTATGAATACCCGGAGAAGGGTACCGGCAAGGGATCCTACTATCTGGGCGACGCTACTGCACCGACTACGAAAACAATTTCTAAGGTCTACGACTATGCCAACATGCTCAACGGCTATACGGAGGCCGACCTGCCCGAGGGCGAATGGCATTTCTCGTCAACACAGATGAACGCGGTGGCCTACCTGATGCGCGACTGCGGATATGCGACCGCCATGAAATACACGCTCGACGGCAGTGGGGCCACGCCGTTCGATGCGACTAACGGATTTGTAAATAATTTCTCATACGACCCACTGGCCATCAAATGCGAGATTCGCGACTATGTGGGCGAGAAGAAATGGATGGAGAACATCTACTCGACGCTCGACGCGAAACAACCCATCGTCTATCTCGGCGCCGACGAGACCTATGGCGGTCATGCCTTCATCCTCGACGGCTATGACGAGCAAGGACTGGTGCACGTGAACTGGGGATGGGATGGAAATGCCGACGGCTATTTCAGTCTGGCCGACCTCGCCGTTACGGGCATCCTCGGATTTAACACGACGCTGCGCTTCAACCAGAACCAATATATGATCTACGGTTTCCGTACTTCGCCCGAGCCAGAAGCGGGACAGGTATACACCTCACAATGGGGTATGTATATGCCCGACGCCATCAGCGTGACCGAAGACGGGAAGGGGCTGTCGGTCACGTTCTTCGGACTGTTCAATATCCATTACAAGCCTTTCAGCGGCTACATCGGGCTGGCTTTTGAGAGCCTCGACAACCCGGCAAACTCGGGGTTCCAACCCATCGACAACCACTTGACCAACGTGGCGGCTCTTGGCGGCGAGAGCGCATTTGCCCCCTCGCAGGGTACTTTCAGCGGAAGCGAGCTGGCATCGCTGAAGGCCGGAAGATATCACCTGTACCTCGGCAGCTTCTCTGATGAAGAGATTAACCGCGACGCCAATGCCGTGCCGGCTATCTACCCTGGCGGCGAGAGCGACTACACGCTTGTAAAAGCCACCGACGGAACGCTCACTCTGACCGATAACACGCCGACAGGAATCAAAGCAATGCATAATGAAGAATGCATAATGCATAATGACAACGTGGTTTATGATTTGCAAGGCAGACGAGTGACAGAAAAACAACTCAAATCTGGCGTCTACATCGTTGGCGGTAGAAAGTTCATCGTAAAATAAAAATAGAAAAAAATAAAACAAACAAAAAAATGAAAAAAATGAAACAATTACTGATTGGTGCTGCACTGTGCCTTGCCCTGCCCACAACTACTTGTGCGCAAACACTGACTGAGGTAGAGGATGTTGAGCTGCGCGGCATACTGGTTAATTTACGTACCGATGATGGTGATGAAGCAAGTCCGGGTAGATACATTGGATGGGATTACGAGACACAAACAGCCATTATAGGTAACTCTGATTATGGCGTGTGGAGCATCAAACTCAAAAACGACCAGTTCCAGAACATCGAGCAAGTTAATTCCGACCACCTTAAAGTGGCCAACTCGGGCGCTGTCTATCGGAAAGGCTACATCTATACTTTCTTTTCCCATGAACGTGCAGAGACCGACACCGACGGCAACGACTGGGAATTTATCATTCGCCAGTGGGATGCAAACACCTATGAGAAGGTAGGCGAACAAACATTTGCCATGTCGGAAAACCTTGAATCGAAAGACATGTGCTACGACCCGTACGACGACAAGGTGTATGGCGTATTTCAAATAGCTGAAGGGTCGGGCGACGATGCAAACTCGGGCTATAAGCTTTGCTCCATCGACCTTAAGACTATGACTCTGACACAGATTTCCGGCAGTTTCTTCCAAACCCTTTTTGTTGCTCTGGCCGTTTCACCAGAAGGCCGGCTCTTCGGTATCTCTACCGACGGCTCTTTCTGGGAATTCAACAAGCAAACCGGTGCACCATCGGCCATTGGAAATGTCGGTTTCAAGACCCAGGCGCAGCGGCAGTCGGCTACCTTCGACATGCGAACAGGAAAACTCTACTGGGTTGGATTCATGAATACGGGTAAGGACTCTACAGGCAAAAACCTGACAACAAGAACCGGTCGCTACGATACTGGTTTATACGAGGTCAACACAGAGAGCGGTGTGGCTACGCTTATCAAGAAACTACCTGTTCGCCAGCAACTCAGTGGTCTCTACGTTGTAGGCGGTACCGACATGGAGCGCGACTACGACCTCGCCATTGAGCTCTCTACGCCAAAGCAAATCAAGGTGAAACAAGCCGGGACTTTCTCGGCCTATGTGAAGAATCTCGGCGAGATGAAGGCAGAGAACTATAAGGTAAACCTCTATTGCAACGACAAGTTGGTTGCTACCGTCAACGGCGATGCCCTGGAGTCTGGCGAAGGCAAGTACTATCAGATAGAGTACACTGCCAAGCAAGGCGACTCCGAGGAGTCGGTATTCTATGCTACTGTTGAAGACCCACGCGACGAAATAGAACGCAACAACACTTCTGTTGCCTATAACGTGGTCATCCTCTACCCCAACCTGAGCACCACAGAACTCTACGGACGTCTGCTTGACGGCAAGGCTCAGCTCGAATGGGAAGAGCCCGACCAGTCGGAATCAATCATCGACGGAGCTGAGAACTATGCTCCTTTCATCATCGACGAGATTGGTGACTGGACCATGTATGATGGCGATAAAGGCTATACCGTCAGCATGAACTCTGCTGAAGGCCAACGCCAGTATCCCAACAAGAACCGCCCGATGGCTTTCATGGTGTTCAATCCGGAAATGGCCGGACTGTCTTTGGAGCCCGTAGCCATTGCTGCCGATGAATATGCCGAAAGCCAGTTCATGCCCTACAGCGGCGACCAGGTATTCATTGCCTTCTCAAGCGTGATGCCCAAAGGCACGTCGTCTGTCCCCGTACAAAACGATGACTGGATGATCAGCCCCGAACTCTCAGGCGAAGCACAAACTATCACCTTCCAAGCACAGAGCTATGCCTCGATGGGTTACTATTCGGGCGAGCCGACAACCTACGCCGAAGCTATCCAGGTGCTCTACTCTACAACGGGAACCAATCCGGAAGACTTCCAGGTGGTCGAGATTGACGGCAATGAGGTGACTGAAGTGCCTGACGAATGGACTGAATTCTCGTTTGATGTGCCCGAAGGTGCCAAGCACTTTGCCATCCGATGCGTATCAGAAGACCAGTTCTTCCTGATGATTGACGACATCGAATACCTGGGCAAGGTTCACGAGATTCTCGGCTACAACCTTTATCGTGACGGAGAAAAGGTGAACGACGAGCCTCTCAGCACAGTAGACTTTGAGGAAGTTATCGGCGATGTACGCCACGAGTATAACGTGACCGTTGTCTACGACGATGGCGAGTCAGCTTTCTCTAACACCGTCACACTCGGCAGCACTACTGGTATTGAAACCGTTGTGAACGGACAGCACACCATTGCAGGTGAGACCTATGATCTCAACGGACGTCACATCACTGGCACACCACAGCGCGGTATCTACATCCGCAATGGTAAGAAGTTTGTGATTAAGTAAAATATAAGTATGGACAAACAAAGAGGGCACCTCGCCATTGGCAAGGTGCCCTCTCTGTTTATCGGATGGTCTATCCTGCGATGGTCTTCCAAATATTGTCATTGGGAACAGGGGCTTCCACACTAATCGTTTCTTTCGACACGGGATGCACAAACTCAACCTTACGCGACATCAACGAGATGCTCCCATCGGGGTTGCTACGCTTGGCACCATACTTCAAATCGCCCTTTATCGGACATCCCATTGCCGCCAGCTGACAGCGTATCTGATGATGACGACCGGTCAACAGTTCAACCTCTATAAGATGATAGTTGTCGGTCTTTCCCAAAAGCCGATACTTCAGCACGGCATGCTTAGACCGTGGCTTTTCCTTCGCGTAGGCATAGCTTTTATTCTGCTTCTCGTTGCGCACAAGCCAGTGCTCGAGCGTTCCCTCTACTTCCTTCGGAGCATTTTTCGTGATGGCCCAATAGGTTTTGTGGACCTCTCCCCCACTGAACATCTTGTTCAATCGGGTAAGTGCCTTCGACGTTTTGGCAAAGACCACCACTCCGCTCACAGGCCGGTCCAACCTATGCACCACGCCAAGAAAGACATCGCCCGGCTTGTGGTATTTCTCTTTCAGATAAGCCTTAACGATATCCGAAAGCGGAGTATCGCCGGTCTTATCGCCCTGCACAATCTCTCCGCTTTGCTTGTTGACAATAATAATGTGATTGTCTTCGTAAATTACTTGCATAGTCGGCTAACGGAAACGTTCAACATTTCAACCGTTCAACATTTCAACCGTTCTTACATGTTCATGCCACCGTCAACCTGAATGACCTGTCCGCTGACATAGCTCGACATGTCGGAGGCGAGGAAGGTTGCCACGTTGGCAATATCCTCAACGGTTCCACCACGGCGAAGTGGTATTTTGTTGGTCCATTCCTTACGGATGTCCTCGGGCAGAGCCTGCGTCATGGCGGTGTCGATGAAGCCCGGGGCAATAGCATTGGCGCGGATGCCACGCGGTCCCATTTCCTGGGCAATCGACTTGGCCAGAGCTATCAAACCAGCTTTCGAGGCTGCATAGTTGGCCTGTCCGGCATTACCATGAACACCGACAACCGATGCCATATTGATGATAGAGCCACTGCGCTGACGCATCATAATGGGCACACAGGCATGAATGAAGTTGAACGCCGACTTCAGGTTTACGGCAATCACGGCATCCCATTGCTGTTCTGTCATGCGGAGCATGAGCCCGTCTTTGGTGATACCGGCATTGTTGACCAAAATGTCGATGCTGCCAAACTCTTCCTTCACTTTGTTTACGACCTCCTCTGTTTCGGCAAAGTCGGCCGCATTTGAAGCATAGCTCTTGGCCTTTACACCCAAAGCTGCGATTTCTGCCTCGGTTTCTTCGTTGACGTTCAAATCGGTAAATGCAATGTTAGCACCTTCTGAGGCGAACTTCAGTGCGATAGACTTCCCGATTCCACGTGCTGCACCTGTGATGAGCGCAGTTTTTCCTTCTAATAATTTCATTTTTCTTCTTATTTTATAAATGATTATTGATTATTTATTCATGATTTTCCGACCGAGAGCACCATAGACAAACTTTGCCACCTGGGGTTTGGTGTCCTCTGTTGTCATGCCATGTCCAAGCCGGCCATAGATATAGGGCACCTCAAGGCCTTTTACACAATAGTGGGTGATGTCGGCCACGAGTTCCACATTGTCAATATCGAACTCTCCTTCGGCCTTGCCTTCGGCATAGACTTTACGAAGAATTTCCAGCTCGTCTTCGTCAAAATGCTTGCGCACCTTTTCCACCATCCATATATTGCGGAAAAACTCGGCACGCAGGTTTCCGTTTCTGACTACGGTCTCCTTGATCATGCTCAGGTGTGTATAGATGAGCTCGATGATTTTCTCTTGCGGGCTGATGCGCTTTGAGGCCACTTCGTCGAGCTGGTCGGAAAGACGTTCCAACTCCGACTCAATGACCGCATAGTAAATATCTTCCTTGCTTTTGAAATAAGTGTAAAGCGTGCGCCGGCCCTTGCCCGATGCCACAGCAATGTCGTTCATTGTAGTATTCTCCATGCCTTTCTTGGCAAAAAGCTGGCGCGCCACATCAACCAACAGTTGTCTCGTTTTCGATATTGACATATCATGACCCTTTCTCTATAATTCTGCACACTCATGTATGCGTGTGCAAAAATATTACATTTTATTTATATATGCAAATATTTTAATATTATTTTTCCTTCTTATTGCATTTTTTCAAGTAAAAACAGAACAATACTTTTCTCAAATTAGACAAAAGAAGTGTTTTTAAAGAAGTTTTTGAAAAATAATCATCAAGATATTTGCATACGTCGAAAGAATGTAGTAATTTTGCAACCGCAAATTCGCAATCGAGCGGTTTTCAAATTAAAAATTAACATCGCGGAGTGGAGCAGTTGGTAGCTCGCCAGGCTCATAACCTGGAGGTCGCATGTTCGAGTCCTGCCTCCGCAACAAAGAAATGCCGTAACAACTTTCATTGAAAGTGTTACGGCGTTTTTTATGCTATCATGTCGGACAAATATCGGACAAAAAAGAACCCTATTTTATTGTCTCTACATAAGGAGCCAACACGGAAGTCCACACTTTGTAGCCTTCGTCGGAAAAATGGATACCGTCGGTGGTATAGTCTTTTCGCAGGACATTGGTCCCCTTTTCGGTGAAATGAGGAAAGAGATTAATATAAGTGATGCCTTGGCGCTTGCAGTAGGACTTCAGCAGCTTGTTGATGGCGGGGATGTGATTGGTTTTTCCTTTCAGGAGTTTCCATCGCCCGAAAGATTCGTTGATGGGCACCAAGCTCTGCACAAAGAGCTTGGTCTGAGGTGAGTCCCGACGAATCTTGGCAATCACCTTGCAACAATGCTCATAGACTTGCTGAGGAGTAAGGTTGTGGCTCACGTCGTTTGTACCGCAAAGGAGAAAGATGGCCTTTGGCTTTGCAGGCAGTATCTGGCACAACCGGTGGTAGATGCCCGTCGAGGTATCGCCGATGATGCCCCGGTTCACCACGTTGTCGCGACCAAGCTTTTCGCTCCAGTCGCCGCCAAACTCGGTCAGGCTATTGCCCAGCATCACGATGTCGGTCGACTGTATCGGGGGAAGGTTTTCAAACTCTGCAACCTTTTCGTTGTAGTGCTTCGATGCCTGATAGGTGACGTGAGCCACGCCTTGCGCCATGGCGCATTGAAAGCTGAGGAACATCAGAGTGAACAAAAAATTTCTTTTAAGTTTCATTTTCCTTATTTCGTAATTTATTGGTTTTCGTCGCAAAGATACAAATTATATTCCAAGCTGACAAAACATGGCACTGACTTTTTTCACAAGTGTTACTCGGCAGGAAGTTTTGCACCATAGAGAACTAAAAAACGGCCAAATGTTAAATTTTCGCGGGCAAAAAAGTCGTGTTTTTTTCTTGAAAAAAGACGTTTTTGGTCTGATGACGGCTCGATTGATGATGTATTTTTCGCTTTCTGTTTGCGAAAGACCTATGTTTCACCTGCCAAAACACGGTCTTTTGATGTTCAAAACACGGTCTTTTGAGTGGTAAAAGACCGTGTTTTGGCAGGTGAAACATAGGTCTTTCGCAAGAAAACCATGTATTTCCGACATCAGAAAACTGTCCATAAAAGTTCAAAAAAGAAGCATCCCCCTGATTTACAGACAAATACAGAAAACACAAAAAAATGACCATTTTCAAGACTTTATTCGTGTTTTTTCGAAAAATCGTTCATTTTTCGTTTTTTACGGATTGCCATTTTAACTTAAAAATGTTAATAAAAAAAGACGCCCCGACAACATGTTGTCGAGACGTCTTCAGCGCTTTATGCGTCAGTGTTTAATCAATATAGCTCATTACTTTTTGATAGTAGCGTTGCGTTCCTCTAAGGCTGTAGCCGGGACCGCCGTTCCACGAACGGATGGCTTTCTCTATGTTGTTCTCGGGGTTGTAGTAGGACTGTACCACCAAGAACATCTCTTTCGACTTCTCAACGCTATAACGATCGGCCATGGTGAAACGGCGCGAGTCGTTGCGGGTCTTCATAATTACGTTGCACTGGGTCACGCAGGCGGGAGTAATCTGCATGCAACCCACCTGGTTGCCGTTGCGTGCCATGCGGTTGCCACCGCTCTCTACTTGAATAATGGCATCCATAATCGGATTCCAATCAAAAGTGCTGGTTTCTGTGCTCTCTGTCGTTTCTTCCGAAACTTCTGTCACTTTTTTCTCTTTCTCGTTCTTCGACTCTTCACCAATGTTTCCGTCTGCAATCACTGCAGAGGGGAGGGCTGCGAAGGTCAACATACTAACTAATAAAACTTTTACAATTCTCATATTACTGAACTTTATGGAGCCTGAATAAAACTGATGGAAATGTTATTCGCGACAACGGGTAGATGTGAGAATGTGCAAGCCCACTGCCAAAACTCCTGTTAATACTTGGAACGAAACGGTCTGTTCAATACAAGCAGAACTGCTAAAGACCATCTGCTGTTCCTTTTCTTTGACGGAAACAAGTCATTACCGAACAGTCTCTGAATCGAAACAACAGGCAGAAACCATTGTCTGACTTAACTTTCCGAGTGCAAAGTTACGAAAAAAATGGCAGCCTGCCATGAAAAAACAAGGGGCATTGACCTTTTTTAAGGTTTCAAAAACATGGCTTACCTTGCTGTAAATCAAGAAATTATATTGTTTCCTTTTGTGAATCCAAGCATTTACAAATCCGAATACTCAAAATGACGGCTCAGCCTCTTCCCCTTTGTATAAAGACCGTATAAAAATCAACAATTGTAAAGAATTTTCCAACTCTCAATAATTACCGTTAACGTTAACGGAAAAGAAATTGACTTATATCACGAAAACCAGTTTTACATTATTTAACATAAAAACGGAGCTTCTGCTAAGAAACTCCGTTGATTATTCCTTCATGATTCGTAGCCCCTACGTCAATCGTCTTCCATATGCCAATCTACATTTTCCTCTGTCAGGTCTCCTGATTCTTCGGTCAGGCTGATGAGATTACTGGTTGCCGATGTCGATACGTCCACTGTGACGGTGGTCATCACATTGCGCTTGATATTGATATTTTTCGTCTCTGTCTTCGACGTTCCATCGGTGTGTTGCCACGTCAGCGTGACTGGCACATTGCCATTATATCCGTCGGCAATAGCCTTGTCAACCTGATTGAATGTGTATATCGAAGCATGATCGTAGGATGCGTCGCCGGCACTTACACTGAACGTTGTAGGCCAGCTCTCTATCTTTACTACTCCTTCTGACGGAGGCGTTACCTTGAAACGTAAACCGAAAACTGCACGCTTCAAACTGATGCTCACCGTACCGTCTGCCGACGGACTGTAATCTTCAAGCTTGCCATAGTAACGATACATACGCGGATAATTGGCGATATCGGTTTCCGACACATTGGTTACACCACTCTGCAAACCACTCAGATTGGTAACCGACGAATAATGGAACTGATTGTCGAGCTGCGTCTGTTGAGCCATCTCCCCGTCAGAGTTCAGGAATGGTGCAGAATAGAGATTTTCTGCATGATAGACCTGATCTTCATCGTTGTGCGTAATCGTACACTCAAAACGATACTGATAGCCTTTCCGTAACGTAACCTGCATCTTGGAAACGTCATCGAAAAGACCGTAAGCATATTTAGAATAGGTAGTCGTGCCATCCTTACGGGCATACACGTTTAACCCATAGACAACGTCAGGATTGGCAGCACGGCTTAAAGGACCTTCCGTGGTATGAATGTATTCCCCACCCAATGACAATGAGACATCAACGGTTTCACCAGAAACCTCTGAAGTGTCTTCATCTACCACAGCCTTCTCACACGAGGCAAGAAACAGCGCTGCCATACACATCACCATACTCGAAAATCTAAATACTTTGTTCATATTAACTTATTATTTTTTATGTTTATTATTCCAGTAATTCGTCATGCGTCGTAACAATAAAATCGCCATCTTCCGATGTATCGTCCGACTCAAACAAATTGCCATCACAAGTGGTTTGTCTGTTGATGTTTACCATGACATCGTCGATAACCTTCGAATACAAAATATCACCATTTGCATTGAGAGCCATGACCGTAATATTCAGCAAATCGTCATTGTTGTGTGGAAATGTGAAAAGATCGAACGATGTTGCACCATTCTCATCCGGAGCAAGGATGGAACGCTCCTCGGTTTGTCGGGAGTTCACACAACCATAACCCGTAACGGCATTAAATGTGCTGCTTCCACCCGTATACTTAAACCGCATCAAAGCAACCGCCGAAGGAAAACGGTCCTTTATCGTTATGTGGCATTTTGCCACGGCACGTTTAAGCGTGATGTCATAGCTGGCTTCACCAGAAATGTTCACCGTGCCACAATAGTAAAACGTGTCTGTAACCTTGTTATCCTTGAACTTTATCTGCTCAGGCGAAGATATCGAGGCATTTCCCAATCCATTATGTGCCAGTACGACAATACTATAGGTCCCAGGACTTATCTCAAGCGTGATATTCCCGAAACTCGACATCTCTGCTGTTTGGTTAATAACCTTCAGGCGCTTGACATCATCAAAAATGGCAAAGTTCAAACGACTACATGATTGCGGAGCCAAAGATGTCGGCATCTCCCCCGCATATTGTTCAATAATTAAATTGGAAATATGAAAGTCTACCTTTACGCCTCCATCACCGACAACATTAACTGCATCGTCTGCCTCTGCGTCAACTTTTTCACATGAAGAGAACACAAAAAGAATTGTTGCGAGAACCATAACAACGTATAGATTCTTACAACAATATGTACCCCCTGTTCCGATGATGTTTCTCATCTTTTATTTTCTAAGGTTTCTTAACGTGTTCTAATTCATTTTGTTATGTTGCCCTTAAAGCTTTCTCGCCACAAGAAAACCAAATGCAACGCACAAAATTAAACATTTGCAAACATTCTACCAAATAATTTTTAAGTTTTTTTCTTTATCCGATGAAAAGAAATTTTAAACTGAACGAGAAAATAAAGATTTTATGCTTCAAAAACCATTTTCTCCAATAAATAAATCACCCACAAACCCACTCAGATAATCCTAGGCGATCCTAGATTATCTAGATTATCTAGCTTTTCTATATAGTTTATCTAGTTTTTCTAGATTTTCTAGATTCTCTAGGCTATCTAGGCTATCCTAGATCATCCTAGCCGCTCCCCAGCCTGACAACAACAAAAAACGATGCGGGTCTGTTCCGGTTGGGAACAGACCCGCATCAAAAACGGCAGCCACCTACTCTCCCGCATTGCATTGCAGTACCATCGGCGCAGGCGGGCTTAACTTCTCTGTTCGGAATGGGAAGAGGTGGAACCCCGCCGCCATAGCCGCCTGAATAAAACGGTTGACATACTAAAAGCAAAGACTGGTAACCCTCTCTCCATGACACTGCACTCTCCCTCATACGGAAGGGTGTACTCATCTCGAAGGGCATACAAGGACAATACGGCTGAAAACATGACGCGCGCGAAAGCTCTCGGGCAATTAGTAGTGCTCGGCTGGGACGTCGCCGCCTGTACACCTGCACCCTATCAACGTCCTCGTCTGGGACGACCCTCATGTGGAGTCCTAATCTTGCGGCCGGCTTCGCGCTTAGATGCTTTCAGCGCTTATCCGATCCAGACGCCGCTACCCGGCGGTGCACCTGGCGGCACAACCGGTAAACGGGAGGTCTGTCCAGCACGGTCCTCTCGTACTAGTGCCAGAGCCGCGCAAGACTCCTGCGCCCACGATAGATAGAGACCGAACTGTCTCACGACGTTCTGAACCCAGCTCGCGTGCCACTTTAATGGGCGAACAGCCCAACCCT
>CACYRB010000038.1 GCA_902776685.1 uncultured Prevotellaceae bacterium | reverse complement strand
AAGAGCAACATCCACCTCGAATACTTCAACTTCCGCAACGACTCCATCGCAAGCCTGCTCTTCGACATTCTTGCAATGAAAGCCCAGCAAGGCGTTGAGGTGCGAGCACTTTTCGACAGTTTTGGCAACGCGTCTAACAACCAACCGCTGAAAAAACACCACATCACAAGCCTGCGCAGAAGAGGCATTGAAATCTACGAATTTGCCCCCATGCGTTTCCCGTGGATTAACTATACATTCTCAAGAGACCACCGCAAAATTGTTGTCATCGACGGACGCATCGCCTACACAGGCGGAATGAACGTGGCCGACTACTATATCAAAGGTACCCGGCAGGTCGGTTCATGGCACGACTTGCACTGCCGCATCGAAGGTGAAGAAGTCAACACGCTGCAAGACATCTTTCTGCGAATCTGGAACAAGACAACCCGCCAGAGCATTCACGGAGCAAAATATTTTCAAGGCGGGGAGAGCACAGCTAACTTCACGGGACTCACTGCCGACACCTGCGACGAGGCCGGACGGAAAATGGTGGGCATCATCAATCGTGAACCACGTCGCAGCAACCGCATCATCAGAACATTCTACAACTCGGCCATCAACAACGCCAAGGACAGTATCAAGC
Source organism: uncultured Prevotellaceae bacterium (assembly GCA_902776685.1). GTDB lineage: Bacteria > Bacteroidota > Bacteroidia > Bacteroidales > Bacteroidaceae > Prevotella. Next base: position 21,749 of record CACYRB010000038.1, on the reverse strand, counting down.
TCATCAATCCTTATTTCACACTCAACAAAAGCCTGAAAAAATCATTGGCCAACGCTGTCAAGCGCGGTGTAAAAGTTGAAATCATGCTTTCCACCCGCAGCGACATCCCTCTGACACCCGACTGCAGCTTTTACAATGCTCACAAACTGATGAAGAAAGGCTGCACTGTCTGGCTTTACACGCCAGGCTTCCATCACACAAAAATCATCATGGTCGATGGTTCTGTCTGCACCGTTGGCAGCGCAAACCTCAACGCCCGAAGCTTGAGATGGGACTACGAAGAGAATGCCGTCATAATCGACCCATGCACCACCCGTCAATTAGACAATCTCTTCGAGCGCGACAAGCGACAAAGTTTCCGTCTTACTCCCAAAACATGGAAGACTTTCCGCACGCCATGGCAACGCTTTCGCGGATGGTTTGCACACATCCTTGCACCCTTCCTATAGAAGTAGCCAAAATCCCCCTAAGGGAGGACTGCAGTACTCCTTATGGAGGACTGGAGTTTTCCATAGAGAGGACGAGAGTTTTTCTAAGGGAGGACGGGACGATTGTAATTGCTTATAAATCAAGAAAAAAGGAGAAAAGGTTTTCATTTGACCCTTTTCTCCTTTTTTATGCTGCTCAGTTTGCAGCTCTTTATCAAAGAAAACCGATTGATTACTTGGTCTTCTTTTTCTTCTCTTTTACTTTCGACAACTGCTCCTTAGCCTCTTCCACTTTTTCAATCTTTGCCTGAAGGCGGGCTATCTCTTTGTTGCGGCGCTCGATTTCGTCGGCCTGATTGCGGATTGTGGTCAGAAGAGAGTTGAGTTCTTCGTTGTCGATTTCCTCGGGATAGAGAGCATTGACGCGGCTGATGAAGTCGCCAAGGATGTTCATGTAGTTGGTGAAGGCATCGAAGGCACTGCTGTAGATGCCACGGTCGACGCCCATGATTGACGGTTTGGTCGTCATAAAGCGGAAGTTGTTAGAGGCTTGCAGATAGTCCCAGTCTTGGCTGATACGTGGGTCGGCAGCTATGCGCACGCGGTCGGCAACGCTATAAAGCTTGTTGAAAGCCTCGCGCTGCATGGGGTTGCCAAGCCATGAGCTGACATCACGCTCTTCATCGGTCCAGCTAAGCGTATCGGGAACATCAAGAGCACCGACACTCTTCATCTTCATGCAGATTTCCGTCGGCGTAGAGAACGTCACGCCACGCTGTTTGGCACAAGCAGGTAATGCTCGCATAAATTCAAGAATATTGCTCGACAACGGTTGTGCGATTCCCAAGGCAGAAAGTTCCATGAAGATATTGATAATCTGGCTGCCTTCAGGATGGGAGGCAACCTCGTCCATATAAGTATCAGCAAAAAGCGGATAGCCTTCCCAATCACTATTGTTAAAGCGCAGAGAGATGTCGTCGGACAGTTTTACGTCACGCAGAAGTAATTTCAGCTTCGGAGCTAAGGCACAATGATACATGTAGTGAGGCGACTTCCAGCCGAGTACATGCTTGGCGCCTTCTGTCAACATACCCTTAAAGCCCATTTGGAAGGCCTGAAGACCGATGTCGTCGTTATAGATAAGCGACGAGTTGCGGAGAACCTTGGGCTGTTGCCCGAAATATTCTTTAATCTTCTCGCATTGCCGGCGCACTTCGTCCTTGAAACACTCTTCGTTGATTAGCGATGAGAGTCCGTGACTGTAAGGCTCAGCAAGGAATTCGACACAACCAGTCTCGTTGAGTTCCTGCAGTTTCTCAAGAACCTGCGGGGCATGCATTTCAAGTTGTTCCATACCAACACCCGAGAGTGAGAATGCCACCTTGAAGAACTTACCGTTCTCCTTAATCATGGCAAGAAGCGTGTCGAGGGCCGGCATATAGCTACGCTCGGCAGTCTCGGTGATGGTACGCTCGTTCTCGTAATCGTCGTAATAGTAATGGTCGGTACCGATATCGAAGAAACGATAGCGTTTCAGATGGGTTATCTGATGGATTTCAAAATATAAACAGATGGTTTTCATAATTGACAATTTTTCGATTTACTATTTCTTTTAGTCGCCACGCCTTGTAAAAACGCTAAGGCGAGTCCAATTTATTTTAATTTACAGATTGAAAGATTTAAGATTTCCATCCTAAAGTTCTCTCGTAGAGTTCGCGAATCCATAACCCCACTTTTTCCCAAGTAATCTGGTCAACCTCGCGTTTGCCTTCTTCCTGCAAATAGCGGAACAGACTCTCGTTGTGACAGATGCTATAAATGGCATCAGCCATGGCGTGAATGTCCCAATAATCAACTTTGATGCAGTTTTCAAGTATCTCCGCACAGCCACTCTGCTTTGAGATGATTGAGGGCGTTCCGCACTGCATGGCTTCAAGCGGAGAGATTCCGAACGGCTCGCTGACAGAGGGCATCACGTAGACATCGGAGTCTTTCAGACACTCATAGACCTGTTTCCCACGCATGAACCCCGGAAAGTGGAAGCGATCGGCAATGCCACGCTCGGCAGCCAGATAAATCATCTGATCCATCATGTCGCCAGAACCGGCCATACAAAAGCGCACATTCCGTGTGCGATGAAGGACCATGTTGGCTGCCTCAACAAAATATTCAGGGCCTTTCTGCATGGTCAATCGCCCGAGGAACGTGACAACCTTTTCCTTTCCGGTATGGTCGGGCCGAGGTATCTCCTGCAACTCTTCTTTCAGAGGATAAACGGCATTGTGGACGGTGAAGCACTTACGCGGGTCTTGGTGGTATTGATTGATGACCGTCTGACGTGTGAGCTCCGACACGCACATGATGCAGTCGGCATTGTCCATTCCGTCTTTCTCGATACCGAAGACTGTCGGGTTGACCTTTCCACGTGAGCGGTCGAAGTCGGTGGCATGCACGTGGATACACAACGGACGGCCACTAACCTGCTTGGCATGTATGCCTGCAGGATAGGTCAACCAGTCGTGAGCATGGATAATGTCGAACGTCTCGGTACGGGCAACCACTCCAGCGATAACCGAATAGTTGTTGATTTCCTCGTGAAGGTTCTGCGGATAACCACCGGCAAACTCCATACAGCCGAGGTCGTTGACATTCATGTAATTGAAATCGGCATAGAGATGGTCGCGATAGCGGAAATAATCTTCGGGCGACATAATGTTACCCACGCGGTTTTTCACATAATCGTAATTGACGTCGCGCCAAGCAATTGGCACGGCATTCATGGCTATGATTTTAGCCGCATGCTGACTTTCATCGCCCCACGGCTTCGGTAGACAAAGCAGAGTTTCAATATCTCCCTGGGCGTGGAGGCCTTCGGTGATTCCAAAGTTAGCCGTCGCCAAACCGCCATAGACATGAGGAGGATACTCCCAGCCAAACATTAAGATTTTCATATTCTATCCTCCTATTTTAATATTTATATTTTTCTAACAACTCAAGCGTGCGCAATATTTCGGCTACGTTCATGGCAAACGACATGGCGCCGCGTCCGGAGAATGGCGGGTTGCCGTCGAAGAGTTCGGGGATGGTTCCGATGCAATGATAGAACATCTCGTCTTCGTAACCAACCATCTGACGTTCGATGAAGCTCAAGCGCGTACGCTTGTAGAGTTTCAGGCAGGCTTCCATGTAGAAACCTCCCAACCAGGGCCACGCCGTACCTTGATGGTAGGCATAGTCACGCTGTGTCTGCGGACCGACATAAAGCGGATTGTAGCCACCGCTCTTCGGCGACAGGGAGCGCAGTCCCTTCGGCGTGAGCAACTCGCGGGTACAGACATCAAGCACACCTTTCTTCTGTTTTTGATCGAGCGGAGAGTAATCGAGGGCAACAGCAAATATCATGTTCGGCCGAACACTCCAATCCATCATGTTGCCATCGACATAATCGAACAGATAGCCATAGTCGTTGAGGAACGTGTCGACAAACGACTGCTTGCACTTCTCGGCCAAAGCCTCCAAGTGTTCAATGTCTTTCGTCTGGTTTTTCTCTTTAGCCAAAGTTGCCACAAACCGCAGGGCATTATACCACAAGGCATTGAACTCGACAATATAGCCTGTGCGCGGAACAACGGGTCGCCCGTTTGCCGTGGAGTTCATCCATGTGACAGCCTTTTCACGTCCGTCGGTACGCAGCAGTCCGTTGTCGTCGAGCACCAAGTTCGGATGATTGCCCGACTCAATAAAAGTGATGATGTCGAACAACAACTGTTTGTAGAGTTTCAGGCAACGCTCCTTTCCACATTCCTTGGCATATTGCTGAATAGCCCACACTGCCCACAGGGGCACGTCGGGCTGTTCAATCTCATAAATTTTTGCGGTCAACGGTTTCCCTGCCATAAACTCGCGCAGTGCTCTTCCTGCCGTTTCCATGACGAGTTCGAAATAGTCGTCCTCTTCAATGGAAAGGGTGAGTCCCGGCAATGCGATAAAGGTGTCGCGGGCACGAGCCTTGAACCAGGGATAGCCGGCAAGAATGTAGCGCTCATCTTTCTTCGTGCGGTTGTGGAACTGATGGGCTGCATTGACCAGACAATGGAAGAAGTTGTCGCGGGGCGGACGATAGCCCACCTCTTCGTCGAACAACTTTTTCAGCCGACTCGTCTTAATCTCCGACGTAGACGCTGCAAAGACAATGCTTTCGCCTTTCTTGATGTTCATCTCGAAATAGCCGGGAACATACAGGTCTTCGTTTGAAGCATAGCCACGCTCCTGCTCTTTGGGATATTCAATATTGCGATACCAGTCGGGCATGAAGACAAACTCGTTTTTCTTCGAGAACTGCATGTAAAGGTCGGGATAGCCGGCATACATGCAGGTCTTTATTCCGTTGTCAACCTGATGGTATTCACGCGATGCCGTAGCATTCTCGTGGGTAAACTGCCTTACGCTCCGGAAGGCCAGGAACGGGCGGAAGCGCAATGTGGTCGGCGAATGTGCATCAACCAGCGTATAGCGGATGAGCAACCGGTCTTCATAAGCCTGGAAGACAAATTCCTTTTTCAGCACTACCCCACCCACTCTGTAGAGCGTGGTCGGCACTTTGTCGCAATCAAACTCGCGAATGTATTTATGCCCCTTAGGGCTGTAGTTGTTGCCCTGATACTTGTGCAGTCCAAGGTTAAACTCGGCACCGTGCTGAATGACGGTGACGTCGAGCGACGAGAGCAAGACATGGTTCTCGTCGTCGAGCTCGGGAACCGGCACGACCAACAGACCATGATATTTTCTCGTGTTACACTCCACAATGGTTGAACACGAATAGGCTCCCGACCTGTTTGTGCGCAAGAGTTCTTTGGGCAGCGAAGCCTCGAGATTGGTCATCAAGGCTTTTTCGAAGCGCAAATAGCTTTTTTTCTTATCTTTCATTCTCTTATTTTTGTGTTTAGGTCGATAGTTCGTACAAAAGTATTCATTTTTGTTGAAACAACAAAACAAAAATCAACTTTTTTATTTACGGTAGCAGAAAATTCACCACTTCCTGTTCCACCGTTATCGTGAACGGCCCTACAGGCGTGTTCATCAGTCTGCCGTCGATGCCCACGAGCGCTTTCTCAGCCGCCTCCACCTCCACCTTTTGCGTGCGGTAGGGATGCACACTTCGGTGGTTGAGGAATTTCCCGCGCAGGAAGAGGTAGATACCCTCGATGAGCTGAGTCATCTCGGGATGATAGACCACCGAGACGTCCAGCTGCCCGTTGTAGGGCACGGCGTTTGGTGTCTGCCCATATCCGTGAGCATTTCCCACGCAAACGGTCATCACCCGTCGCTCAATGGTGTCGGTGTTGATTTTCAGGTGCATCTTGTACTCCAGGCGCTGGAAGATGAGAAGCACAAACGAGAAGATGAACGACAGCGTGCGCGACCCCAGAAAATGCCGTGTCTGTCGGCGCAGGTTCATGATGGTAGCCACCAGACCGATGTTGACGCAGTTCAGGAAGTAGCGTCGGCAAGCCTCACCTTTTTTATTGGTATAGCGTATGCAGCCCAGGTCAATCTTTCTCACGCGATGAGCCAGCAGCCCGTCGATGATCTGCTCTTCCTCGCCCATCTTCATATCCCAGAACCGTGCAAAGTCGTTCATCAGTCCGTTGGGAATCAACCCGAAGCAAATCTCCTCGCGTCGTTCTTTCTCTACCTGCATCAGCCCGTTCACCGTTTCGTTCAGGGCCGAGTCGCCGCCCACGATGACGATGGTCTTATAGCCGTTGTTGATAAACATGCTTACCAAGCGTCCCACGCTGGCTGCATTCTCACTCTGCACCAGGTCATAGTCCACCCCGCGTGCCTGCAAGATTTTCTCCACTCGTTCACGTCTTTTAGCAGGGAAGATCGCATCACCTTTCGGGCAGAACAATATGCCCCATTTCTCGTTGTTCACTGCCATAGTTGTTTAATCATTTCTAATCAAGTTTCGCTTATTCAGGAGTTAACGGGAGTTATCCGACTGCGTCGGCGGAAGTTAACGGGAGTTATCCGACGATAGTTCTCGCGATAGGAAAAACTATTGTCCGTTAACTCCACAGGTCGAAGACCTGTTAACTCCCGTTAACTCCCGATAACTCCTGATAAATCATTTCTATTTTTTCATCCATCGGCAACAGGCCGTCAATCCAGTTGATGTGGAAGCCGCGTCGCTCCATGCCCCTGAACCACGTCATTTGTCGTTTGGCAAACTGATGGATGGCTATTTCCAGTCTGCTGAACATCTCATCGTAAGTAATCCTTCCGATGACATATTCCGTAATATATTTGTATTCCAGCCCGTAGTAGATAAGGTCTTCCGGCGGGATGCCCTCGTCAATCAGTCCGCGCACCTCTTCCACCATGCCGTCGTCGATGCGCTGCTGCAGCCGCTCGCTGATTCTCCGTCGGCGCTCATCGCGATCGACGGCCACACCGATAATCAGCGAATCGACCGGCGGCAACTGTCGCTCAGCCATGGGATGCGTCAGGTTGTGCTCTTCAATCTCAATGGCGCGTATGGCCCGCTGGGCCGTATCCACGTCAGTGCGATTGTGCATCGTGCTGCCCGTCTTGCGCTTCAGGTCCTCCAAGATAACCGTCAGCTCTTCCAGCGACTTGCCTTCCAACCGTTGGCGCAGAGCCTCGTTCTGCGGTACGGGCGACAGCGCGTAGCCCTTCAGCACAGCCTCGATGTAGAGTCCCGTTCCGCCGCAGAGGATGGGCAGATGTCCCCTTTCCACTATCTTCGCATAGGCCTCGTGGAAGTCTTGCTGATACTGGAACAGGTTGTACTTCGTCCCCGGCTCGCAGATGTCAATCAAATGATAGGGCACCCGTCGGCCGTCCACCTCATAGTCCGCCAGGTCCTTGCCCGTGCCGAGGTCCATGCGCCGATAGACCTGCCGCGAGTCGGCCGAGATAACCTCCCCGGCCAACTCGTAGGCCAGCCTTGCGGCCAACGCCGTCTTTCCACTTGCCGTAGGGCCGAGAATGGTTACCACAGATCCAGTCGTTCGTTTTTCGGGATAAACATTTTGTCGCCTTCCTTCACGCCGAAAGCCTCATACCATGCGTCGATGTGGGGTAGCGCACCGTTCACGCGCCATTCGCCGAGCGAGTGCGGGTCGTTCTTCACGCGGTTACGAATCTCCTGCTCGGTGATGTTCTGTCCCCACACGCCCGCATAGGCGATGAAGAAACGCTGCTCAGGCGTAAAGCCGTCTTTCTGCTTCAGCGGCTTCTGTGCCGTAGCATTCTTGAATGCGGTGTATGCCACCTGCAGTCCGCCGTGGTCGGCAAGGTTCTCACCCAGCGTGAGCCGTCCGTTGGCATTCAGGTCGGGCAACACCTTGATGGCCGAGAAGAAACGGTCGTACAGGTTGGCACGCTCCTCGAAGCCCTTGGCATCGTCCTCAGTCCACCAGTCCTTCATGTAGCCCTGGTCGTCGAACTGTCGGCCCTGGTCGTCGAAGCCATGTGTCATCTCGTGTCCGATGACCACGCCAATGGCGCCATAGTTGAACGCCTCGTCGGCCTTCGGGTCGAAGAACGGATATTGCAGGATGCCTGCGGGGAAGCAAATCTCGTTGGTCGTCGGGTTATAGTAGGCGTTCACCGTCTGCGGCGTCATGTACCACTCGTCGCGGTCGACAGGCTTACCAGCCTTCTCCTCGATGTGCTGACGGCTGCGGAACATGCGGCACGCCATCACATTCTCGTAGTACGACTTCTGCGGGTCGATGACCAGTTTGCTATAGTCCTTCCACTTGTCGGGATAGCCAATCTTCACGTAGAACGTCGAGAGTTTCTTGTGGGCATTAGCCTTCGTAGCCTCGCCCATCCACTGCTGCGCGTCGATGCGTTCGCCCAGCGCCGTCTGCAAGTTCTTCACCAGTTTGGCCATCTGCTCTTTCGACGAGGCGGGGAAATACCGTTCACAGTACATCTTGCCCAGGGCCTCGCCCATGGCGCCCTGCACGGCATTGGTAGCCCGTTTCCAGAGCGGGTAGTCCTGCTGGCGGCCCGTCATCGTTTTGCCGAAGAACTCGAAGTTGGCCTCACGAATCTCGTCGCTGAGCAGAGAGGCAGCTCCCGCAATCACGTTCCACTCCATGTAGGCCCGCAAATCGTCGGCCGTCATAGCTGCCGTCAGCTTGTCGAGACACTCCATGAACTTCGGCTGCCCCACTATCATCTCCTGCAAGAACTCCGATCCGATGCCCTCAGCGTTGGCCATGCCCTCGAGGTCGATGTTCGGGTAGTTCGTCTTAAACTCCGTCAACGTCATCTTGTTATAGTTCGCCTGCGGGTCGCGCAGCTCGGTACGGCTCTTCGACACCAGTGCCAGCGCCGTCTCGAAGCGGAACACGGCGTCGCGCCTCTCAATGGCCTGCTGCTCGTCAAACCCGAACAGGCGGAACATCTTGACGATATGCTCCTTGTAGGCCTCGCGAATTTTCACTGTCGCCTCGTCGTTGTTCACGTAGTAGTCGCGCTGTCCCAACGTCAGCCCGCCCTGACTCACGTTCAGGATGTTCATCGTCACGTTTTTCTCGTCGGCACCGAAGCCATAGCCGTAGGGCACGCCATAGCCCAGCGCGGCATACCGATGCTGAATGGCAGTCAGCTCTGCCTTCGTGCGAGCAGCCTCCATCTCGTCGAGCAGCGGGCGCACCGGAGCGATGCCCTCGTTGTTGCGGCGCACCGAGTCCATCGCCAGCTTGTAGAAGTCGGAGAGCTTGCGCTCGGTAGTGCCCTCGGCAAACGTCTTCTTCTGCAAGTCGGTCAGTATGGCGTTGATGCGTTTGTTGTTGTCCTCCTGCAGCTGGTCGAAGCTGCCGAAGCGCGAGTAGGCCGCAGGCAGCGGGTTGCGCTGCTGCCACCCACCCGTGGCAAACTGATAGAAATCTTCCTGTGGTTTCACACTCTTGTCGAGGTTGTCCATTCGCAGCCCCGACTTGTTCTGTGCCATGCTGTCCACCGGCATCACCATCATGGCCAGCATCGGAATAAATAGTCTCATTTTCATCTTCTTTTGCTTATTGGTTTATTTTCAATGTCGCAAAGATAATAAAAATCGGAGAAACCACAAATTATACAAGAAAAAAATTCACATGACAACAAGCTATAGACATAGAAACAAGAAAAACGTCTGATGTCATTTTCCAGCGGATTTCGCGTCTATAACCAATGTCTGAGTTAGCTATTCTTCTCGAACCAATTGTTCCCTTATTCTTTCAGCTATAGGAAACATTTCAGAATACTTCTTATAATCTTCCTGCAGCTCTTTTGACGAGGACGATTCCTTTGTATCTGTATACTCATATTCAACAACGTAGAATACGTCTTCAACATCAATGTCCCTTACAAAGTTTTCTTTTTTATGGGTTAATGTCAGGTGTCGATAACTGTTGGATGATTTCAAATTGAAAACAGAAGGAGCATCTATTTCATAAGGAGCATCTGTTTCATATCGATATAATTCCGTTTTGTTGTATTTCGATAATACTTGTGTGTACCCGAATAAATTTGTCACAAGAGTGTATTGGGGCCACAAAGCATCTATAGACAAGCGCATCTCGTTTTGGTCAGGAAAAATCTCGCAACTACCTATTGATATGGTATCAGCGTAAACAATACCCAGTTCGATGTTTCTCTTTCTGTCACGCATCGTTTTCTCATATAAAGTGTTCTTGTCAAGAAACGGAAGAGCCATGTACCTGTCAACAATCATCATATTTCGTTTCTTCTGAGCAATGTCTTTTCTCTTCGACATAAAATAATTCGTTAAGACATTACCGCAATGCACTTTTTTGCTTTTAGTGTCAATGTAGAATTCCCGTATTCCATCCATATAATACTTCAGGCATGAATCTACATGTTCTATACTCCTAAAAAAAACTTTGCAATGATAATATTTCTTTATCTTTGCTGTAACATTGACTTCTAATAAATTATAAGATGATGGAGATAGAAAAATGATGTTATTATCACTATAAATGAAGCTCTTAGGCTCATAGCTTATGTGGGAAATGTGATATTCTAAACCTTTCTGAAGATTAATATGCCCTCCAATATCAGAGCGACCAATTATAGTTCCATTAACATCATAGACTGTAGCATAACTAACAGGATTCTTGGTTATGCTGTCTGCCAACATAACCTGCTGAGCAAATCCAACTAATCTGCTAAGGAAAAGTATTTGAACTAAAATAAAATATTTCATTCTTCGATTTAGATTCGTAGAGTAATTATCTTCATTTGAGAGCAAAGTTACGAAAAAACTTGCATAAAAAGAAAATTAATTCTACTTTTGCATTAAAATACAATTAAAAATTCTAATATTAACATAATATGGTAAAACTTAAATTATATATTCTATTCATCACCGTTTTCTTTTTATGCAGCAGAAGTTATGCGCAGAAGCAAAACGAAAATCCACTTGTCGGTGTATGGCAACTAATCGGAGTTGACGGAAAAATAAACGACCATACTACCCTTCCTTCTGGAAAAATACCTGGCACAATATCTTATAAAATATTCTCATCCTCAGGAGAATTTTGGAATATTCGTCAATGGGAACAAAAAGAATGGGCTGAAGTATGGGCGAAAGGCACATACACCATTACATCCGAATCAACTTATACAGAGAAACTTGAACATTTCACCGACGACACAATGGGCGATGAAGGCGAAGACAGCCTTCTTACTTACACATTGAGTCCCGACCAAAACATGCTCTTCATTCAATGGAAGTTACCAAAAAGCCGCGTTGAAGGAAGAGAGGCCTGGAAACGTATCGACAAAACAACATCACCATAGCGGAAATGAAGAATCCGAAAATGTTAAAATTTGGGGTTAGTGTGCCCGGAATTTTAACGCGCAGAATCGCATGAAATAAACGGAGTGGAGAAATGGTCCAGCGAGTGAGAGATGGGCGCCTGTGCGGTGCTTTTTGTAACACGTTGGTTATTAGGTATTTAACGCGGCACGCCGCGTCCCTACATGCAAATGGAGTGCTCTTTGATTTGCGAAAGATATATGTTTCGGGGTGCAAAAGATAAGCTTTCGGGTGGTAAAAGCTAAGCTTTCGGAGTACAAAAGACGGTCTTTTGGAAGGTGAAAGGTATATGTTTCGCATTTAAAGGGAAGTGAATGGGGAGTGGAAGGGACGATAGAGCCCCTCAACACCCTAATTTAGGGGGCCAATTGAAATGTTAAATCAGTAACAGCGTTTTAACATTTCCTGAGCCGAGAGATATATGTTTCGGCATGGGATTTAAGGTTTATTTGCAAAGGCAGGATTCAACCTAATAACACAACAACTTTAGAATTATTTTATTCTCCCTCCCCCCAGTCCCTCCTCCCAAAAGAGGAAGCTGTTAGTTCTCAAGTCTCATATCCGATTTGAAAAATATTGGTGTCCGGTAAAAACGGCCTGAAGGGCCAGCAAGCTAATAGCCCAGGGTAATACCCTGGGTAGGCTGTGCCTGTAAAACACGCCCTGGAAGGGCAAAAGACTATTAGCCCCCTAAATTATAGGGATTTGGGGGGGTACCCAACGTAGATGTGCAGCTTTTGCCCTTTCAGGGCGCACCCTTAACATCCCGATAACCCAAGGCGATGCCTTGGGCTATTAGCTTGCTGGCCCTTCAGGCCGCATTTTTAAGCCCCCCTGATTTAGATAGCTTGGCAGGGGCGAATTATTCTCTACTCAGTGTTGGCGCTGAGCTCTTCGGAGAGCTGCAGCCAGCGGTCCGTCTCGGCATCGAGCTGCTGCTGTACCTCGGCATACTGCGAGGCGAGTTCGAGGCTAGCTGCGTTCTCGGGCTGCGAGAGCTGGTCGCCGAGCTGGGCAAGGCGGGCTTCAAGTTCAGCGATGAGCGTCTCGCTCTGCCTGACGGCTTTCTGCATCTGGCTGATGCGCCGCTGGCGAGCCTTGCGGTCGGCCCAGGTCTCGGCAGCCGAAGCCTCCTCCTGCAGACCCACCCCCTGCGCCTCCCTATGGGGGGAGGCTACGGGGGGGCGAGCTTCGCTCGGGATGGGGGGGCATATAGTTCTCTTTTCAGATATTCGATTAGAAAAACTTTCTGCTCCCCTCCATTTTAGGGAGGGGCTGGGGGTGGGTCTGTGGGGCTGGGGCTGCTGACCCTGGGCTTGTTGCAGCCAGTCGTAGATGCCTCCGAGGTGTTCGCGCATGTGTCCGTCGGCAAAAGCATAGACCTTGCTGACGAGGCCGTCGAGGAACTGGCGGTCGTGGCTGACGATGATGGCGGTGCCGTCGAAGGCGAGGATGGCCTGCTTGAGCACTTCCTTCGAGGCCATGTCGAGGTGGTTGGTGGGCTCGTCGAGGATGAGCAGGTTGACGGGCTGCAGCAACAGCTTAATCATGGCCAACCGGCTACGCTCTCCCCCACTGAGCACCCGCACCTTCTTCTCGGAGGCTTCGCCGCCGAACATGAAGGCTCCGAGGATGTCGTTGATGCGTAGTCTCACCTCACCGCGTGCCTCACGGTCGATGGTCTCGAAGACGGTCAGGCCCTCGTCTAACAGCTGTGCCTGATTCTGGGCGAAATAGCCAATCTGTACGTTGTGTCCTATCTTGAGGGTGCCGTCGAAGGGTATCTCGTTCATGATGCAGCGCACCATGGTGGTCTTGCCCTCGCCGTTGCGGCCGACGAAGGCGACTTTCTCGCCCCGGCGAAGGGTGAACGTGGCGTGGCTGAAGACGGTGTGCGAGCCATAAGCCTTACTGACCTCATCACAGATAATGGGAAAGTCGCCGCTGCGCTGGCACGGCGGGAACCGCAGGTGCATGGCGGGGCGGTCGACCTCGTCGATCTGGATGGGGACTATCTTCTCAAGCTGTTTGATTTTCTGCTGCACCTGCACGGCCTTCGTGGCCTGATAGCGGAAGCGCTCGATGAACTTGGTCATGTCGGCTATCTCGCGCTGCTGGTTCTCGTAGGCGCGCCGTTGTTGCTCGCGACGCTCTTCGCGAAGGACGACATACTCGTCGTATCTGACGCGATAGTCGATGATGTTGCCGCAGGAGATTTCGAGTGTGCGGCGCGTGACGTTGTTGATGAAGGCGCGGTCGTGGCTGACAAGCACCACGGCCGACGGGCTCTGGGCAATGAACTGCTCAAGCCACTGTATGGAGTTGATGTCGAGGTGGTTGGTGGGCTCGTCGAGCAGTAGTACGTCGGGCCGGCGCAGCAGTATCTTGGCGAGCTCTATCCTCATGCGCCAGCCGCCGGAGAACTCGCCGGTGGGTCGGTCGAAATCGGATGGCAGGAAGCCGAGTCCCGAGAGGGTGCGCTCGATGTCGGCATCGATATTGTCGCCGCCAAGCATCTGGTAACGCTCGTGCGCCTGTGTGAAGCGATTGATGAGCGAGAGATAGTCGGCACTGTCGGTGTCGGTGCGACTGCTCAGCTCGTGTTGCATGGCTTCGACCTGTTGCTGCAGCCGGGTGGTCTCGGAGAAGGCTTTGCGGGCTTCTTCTCTTACGGTGGTGTGGTTGGTGAGGCGCATCACCTGGGGAAGGTAGCCGATAGTGGTGTCGGATGGAATGTTGACCGTGCCCGACGTGGGCGACTGTTGGCCGCAGAGTATCTTGAGCAGGGTTGACTTACCGGCACCATTCTTGCCGACGAGGGCGATGCGGTCGCGGTCGTTGACGACAAAGCTGGCACGAGCAAACAACGGTGTCGCACCAAACGAGACAGTCAGGTTTTCTACTGTAATCATTTTTTTTCAGTGTAGAGTGTAGAGTGTAGAGTGTAGAGTGTAAAGTGTAGAGTTGGCTGGTGCATCGGGAAAAAGTAAAAAGGTGAGAAAAAATATTTTTCAACCTTTCAACTTTTCTATAACTGTTTTTATGCCTTTTATCTTCTTTCCCTGAACCTGCTTGAGCAGCTGGCCGACCTTGGCACGGCTCACTGCCACGTAGGTGTAGTGCTCGCGGACGTCGATGCGACCGATATCAGTCCCACTGAGTCCGCCGGTCTTGCAAAGGAAACCGAGTATGTCGCCCTTGGAAAGCTTGTCGCGCTTGCCCTTGCCGATGTAGAGCGTCTCCATGAGTGGAACAGGGGGAGAGAGGGGGAATTTATTAATTATTAATTCATAGTTTTTTATTGTTTTATCGTTCCCGTTTGCGTTGGCTACGTATGACGGTAACGATTCCTCACCGTTGAGCAAGAAGAACACCCTGCCACGCTTGTCCCAACGGGCTGTGCGACCGATGCGATGCACGTAGTTGCTTTCGGTCTCAGGGAGATGGTAGTGCACGATGTTGTCGGTGTCGGGCAGGTCAATGCCTCGCGAAGCAAGGTCGGTGGAGACGAGCACGGTGGCGGAACCGTTGGCAAAGCGATAGAGGGCGTCTTCGCGCTGACGTTGTTCGAGTCCGCCGTGAAGCATGCTCACCACAAACCCGAGGTCGGACAGATGGCGGGCGGTGCGCTCGACCGACTCTCGATGGTTCAAGAAAACTATGGTCTGCTGTTGGCCGAACGTCAGCAGAAGACTGGCCAAAGCCGGCAACTTGTCTTTACTCGGACTGGCAACGGTGTAGAAATCGATGCGATGGTCGGTCGGTTCATGGCTTCGATAGTCGATGCGGATGGCATGTGCCATGTCGACAAAACGGGGGATGGCCTCGGCATCGGTTGCGGAGAGGAGCACGCGCCGGCTAACGGCAGGCATACTGCCGACAAGCTGCTGCATCTCGGCCTGGAATCCCATTTCAAGACATTTGTCGAACTCGTCGATGACGAGTGTATGCACGGTGCTGACGTCGATATTCTGCTTGTCGATGTGGTCGTTCAAACGTCCGGGAGTGCCAAAAATGACATGGGGCTGGAGCTGACGCATCTCGCGATGCTCATCCATCGCAGGACGACCTCCGTAGCAGGCCATGCCCCGGAGTCGGCATCGCATGGCTCGCATGACGTTGACCGACTGCAAGGCAAGTTCACGACTCGGCACGACCACAATGCTCTGCAACTGACTGCCTTCGGAGGACAGACTTTCTACAAGCGGGAGCAGGTAGGCAAGCGTCTTGCCTGAGCCTGTGGGAGATAATATAACAAGGTCGTCATGATGCCTGGAGAAAGCATCGATAACGGCCTCCTGCATTTCACTTAACGCACTGATGTTCAGACGTTCAAGTATTTTTGTTTGTTCCATTTCTACTTTTCAACTTTTCAACGCGGCACGCAGCGTCCCTACATGCTAATGGAGGATTTTTCAACTTTTCAACCTTTTCAACTTTTCACCTTTAATAACTTGTCTATTTCATCGAACTCGCGTCCCATGTTGAGATTTAGATAAATGGTATAGAGTGGAAGAGCCCATTTATCTTGCGCCTGCGGGGCCAATGCACGATAGCGCTGCAAATAAGGAAGAGCTTTCTTGTACAATGCCATACGTCTGGCACGTTGCTCCTTTGTATTCGGGCCTTTGCTGAGTTCGATGGTCTGGTTGTAATAGGCGACTCCAGCATTGTAATAGACGTCGGCAAGTGTGTCGTTCTCGGCTATCAGTTCGTCGCACAGCGTCACACATTCGTCATAATGCCCCATGTTGAGCAGCACGGTACTCTTGGCGAAACGATAGTAAAGGTTGCGTTTGTTGGTTTGCAAAGCATTGTCGCAAGCCGTCATGGCCTCCTGCAACTGCCCGTGCTCGACATAGTAATCGATGAGTCGGGGATAGAAGAAAGGAAAGGCGGGATAGCGGCTGCTGCCCTGTCGCAACATGTCAAGGTAGCTCGCCGTGTCATTCTGTAGTTTATAGGTTTCTGCTATATATTGCAACAGATAGGCTTGACGTGCGGTGTCGCTCAAGGCTAAATCTTTGTGCTTCAATGTCGCATCGGGATTCTGCATCTTATAGCCACTGTAGGCGGCCCAATAGGCGGCCTGCGGCATTAGCGTGTCGCGTTCAAGATATTTGTAGTGGGCGAAGAGCGGTTGACGGGCGCACTCGATATAGGCATCGAAAAACTCGAATGCATGTGTGTAGTCGTGCTTGCGCACAAAATAGGCTCCGCCATTATAGAGATTGGGGCGATGAGCCTTTAAATACTCGGAATGTTTGCGTCGATACTTACACTTGACACGCCCGTTTGCATCGGGACGAGAATCGATGGAATCGAACTTTTCGAGTACATCAAACATTTTCTTCGTGGCAATGAAAAGCTGAGCCGTGTCGTATTGTTGCTTGAGATAGAGCTTTTCATTACCAACTTCGTATTGCTTTTTAACGGCTTCAAAAAGTGTAAGCCACACAGCGGTTTTCTCACGGTTAGCAGAGTCGGCAAGCAAATTTCGCATCAACTGCTCTGCCTGTTCAAGGTTGTTTTTGGCTTTTATGAACTGCCGGGCCTGAGAGAGTTCTTTACGTTGTGCCCCGACAGGAAGGAAAGTAAAAAGGAAAAACAACAAGAACGAGAAGCAACATGTGCTCAGCCCCACCCTATGGCAAAGATTGTTTACAGCTTCCCCGCAAATAGGGGTCAGCCCGCATCCTTCTTTTGAGAGGGTGTCAAGAACATGTTGCTTCTCGTTACTCATTTCTTATTCCTTATTAATATAATTATTTATTTATCATATTCAGCATCCTTTGTCTTGGGGTCGTTAGCGCCATAACGGCCATAGTAGGCCTGATAGCGGTTGTAACCCCAATTAGCACGCTGCTTCTGCGGGTCGAGCTGCTTAGCCTTGTCGAACGACTTGATGGCTTCGTCGTAGAACGGGATGGCCTGCTGCTGCGTCTCCATACTACCGGCTTTTGCCGTGTAGCATGTGCCAAGATAGGTGTGGATGAGAGCATCGTCGTCTTTCACGGCCAATGCCTTCTTCAGATAGACGATAGCGTCGTCGGCATTGTTCTCATTCATGGCGATAAGACCCTTGTCGGCCAATGCGATATAATTGTTCGGATCTTTAGCCAGTTTGTCGTCGACAAATTTCTTCTGAACATCCTGCTGGCCGAGCGAGCCGTACATATTGAATATCATGTCGAACATCTCGTCGTTTGACGGGTCGGCAGCATACTGTTCTTTTACTTCGTTGACAAACGCAACAGAGTCTTCGCGAGAAGTAAGCGACTCTTTCATGAAGACAAACTTCAAGGTCTGAGCCTCTTTAGCCTTCTTGGCATCGGGATCCTTCATGGCAATGTCGCAATAGCGCTTAGCACGCTCCAAATCCTTCTCCTGATAAGCCCAGCGAGCAGTGTAGTCGGCAATCTGATAAATGAACTCGCTTTCCTGGGTGCGGTCCTGAGCAGCAAACAGAGGAGCTGTCTCAGAGTCGAGCAACGTGCCCCAGTATTTCAAAACATCTTTACCATTCGACTCTGTGGAGGCATCATTGCCAGCATTAACCAACTGGATACGAGCATTCCACACTTTCTGCGCATTAGCTTCAGCAAAGCGAGGCTTTACCTTTCCCTTCTCATTCGGCATTTGGTCGTATTTGTCACATTCCACAGCAGCCGTCACTGCCTGATAAACGGCTTCATACATTCCCTTCACATCGACGGGGAGCTCTTTGGCTTTGTCACCCTGAAGCTGTTTTGCCACTTCATTCTGCTGAATTGTAGCAGCCTCTTTGTCGTATTTGGCCATGGCCAATTCAACAAGCTTGTTGTAAGCCTTCGCCTTCTCGGCATCAGATGCCAGCTGACCCAAGGTTGAGTTAACCAACTGCGAGGCTTCTGCATAAGTAGATGCCTTCAAGATCGCCTTAAGCGGTTCGCTGTCGCCAGCGAAGACATTGGTGGCAGCTACTGCCATCAAAGCCACAATAAGTAACTTTTTCATAACTCTATAATTTTAAAAGGTTTATTCATTTTCATTATCACTCTCGGTGAAGTCCACGAGTGGAGTTGATTGCTCATCCACAGAAACCCCATTTTGCTCATTTGACGTGCCTTCATTGTTTTCGTTTAATTCCACGCCTTGCTTTTTGGCCCACTGGGCACGGCTTTCCTCTTCAACCATGGCTTCAAGCTCAGAACTCATCACCTTGCAAACGCTGGCAATGACATCGTTCTTCTTACTCAAGTTGATGAGACGGACGCCCTGGGTCGCACGCCCCATGACACGGCACTCGGCTACAGCCAGGCGAATGGTGATGCCGCTCTTGTTGATGATCATCAGGTCATTACGGTCGGTTACATTCTTGATGGCAACCAATCGGCCTGTCTTGTCTGTGATGTTCAACGTCTTGACACCTTTAGTTCCACGGTTGGTCTTGCGGTAGTCTTCCACCTGAGAGCGCTTACCATAACCATTCTCACTGACCACCATGACGGTTTCGTTTGAAGCATCGTTGACGACAATCATTCCGACAATCTCGTCATCGCCCTCATCGAGTCGCATACCGATAACACCAGTAGCCACACGTCCCATTGTACGAATGGCCGTTTCATGGAAGCGGACAGCACGACCGTTTCGGTTAGCAAGAATCAACTCGTTACGGCCATTGGTCAGACGAACATCTACGACCTCGTCGCCTTCGGCAATGTTAATAGCAATCACACCATTGCTACGCGGACGAGAATAAGCCTCAAGGCAAGTCTTCTTCACCGTGCCATTCTTTGTTGCAAAGACCACATAATGGTTCTTCACAAACTCTTCATCGTTCAACCCACGCAAGCGAAGGATTGCATTCACGCCATCGTCACCATCAATGTTCAACAGGTTTTGGATGGCCCTACCCTTCGAGTCGCGGGCACCCTCGGGAATATCGTAGCACTTCAGCCAGTAGCACCTGCCCTTACGAGTGAAGAACAGCATGGTCTGATGCATGGTTGCAGGATAAATGAACTCTGTGAAATCCTGCTCACGATGACGTGTGGCCTTCATGCCCACGCCACCACGGGCTTGCTCACGGAACTCAGAAAGCGGCATACGTTTGATATAGCCCAGATGACTAACGGTGATTACCACCGGGTCATTAGGATAGAAATCCTCTGCATTAAACTCGTGTTCGGCGGGGATGATCTTAGTGCGACGCTCATCGCCATACTTCTCCTTCACTTCCTGCAAGTCGGCTTTCATCACTTGCTTGCAACGCTCGGGATTGTCGAGAATCTCCTGCAAGTCAGCGATAAGTTTCTGTAAGTCTTCATATTCCTGATGCAACTGGTCAACACGCAATCCCGTCAACTGGCTGAGACGCATGTCGACAATAGCCTTCGACTGAAGTTCGTCAAGGGCAAAACGCTTTTCCAAGTTACGTTGGGCATCAGCCGGCGTCTGTGAGGCACGGATGATGTGTACAACTTCATCAATATTGTCGCAAGCGATAATCAAACCTTCTAAGATGTGTGCACGCTCTTGAGCCTTCCGCAAATCATATTTGGTACGACGAATGGTTACATCGTGACGGTGCTCAACAAAATACTTCACACACTCCTTGAGCGTAAGCAAACGCGGACGACCTTTCACAAGTGCAATGTTGTTCACGGAGAACGAACTTTGTAGAGCAGTCATCTTGAAAAGTTTGTTCAGAATGACATTGGCATTAGCATCGCGTTTCACGTCGATAACAATACGCATTCCCTGACGTCCGGACTCATCATTAGCATTCGAGATTCCTTCGAGCTTACCCTCTTTGACCAAGTCGGCAATATATTCAATGAGCTGGGCTTTGTTGACACCATAGGGAATCTCCGTTATAACAATCTTGTCGTGACTTTCGTCGCTTTCAATTTCGGCTTTGGCACGCATAATGATACGGCCACGACCCGTTTCATAGGCATCCTTCACACCTTGCAGACCATAGATGTAAGCACGCGTGGGGAAGTCGGGAGCTTGAATGTATTGCATTAAGCCTTCAGTGTCGATATCGGGATTGTCGATGTAAGCACAACAGCCGTCAATAACTTCACCGAGATTATGAGTTGGCATATTCGTAGCCATACCTACGGCGATACCGTTACCGCCATTGACAAGCAAGTTCGGAATCTTTGTCGGCATCACACTCGGTTCGGTCAGCGTGTCGTCAAAGTTGTTTACCATGTCAACGGTATCTTTCTCGAGGTCATCCATGATATGCTCACCCATCTTTGAAAGACGACACTCGGTGTATCGCATTGCTGCGGGCGAATCGCCATCAACACTACCAAAGTTACCTTGTCCGTCGACCAGCGTATAACGCATGTTCCAATCTTGAGCCAGGCGAACCAATGCTCCGTAGACAGAACTGTCTCCGTGCGGGTGATATTTACCCAACACATCGCCTACAACGCGCGCACATTTTTTATAAGGTTTGTCACTTGTATTGCCCAAGCCTTGCATACCATAGAGAATACGGCGATGGACAGGCTTGAATCCGTCGCGCACATCAGGCAATGCACGCGCCACAATAACCGACATCGAGTAGTCAATATATGAAGATTTCATTTCTTCCTCAATATTGATTTTAATAATTCGGTCTTGATCAAATGTCTGATTTTCGTCCATTTGTTTTAAATTTTTCGTTTGTTATTTAATTGTTTCTATTTTTCAAAAATTCAACGTAGAGGCCATTTTAAGCCTTCCTGTTCGTTTTGCGGCATTTTACCAACGTTGCAAAATTACGAAAAAAAAGTGAGACCGACAAACTTTTCAAGAGGAAATAACGTCTTAAAAAACGGCTTTTCATCCAAGGTAAACAAAAATTAGCGTTGATAGTTTGTAAAAAACGCCTAATAGTGTTAAAAAGAAATGCAAATACGCTATTTTTTAACATAAAAAGAGCCGTCCGAAATATCGAACGGCTCTCGTTTCATATGCTATGTAAATCGGTCGACTTACTTCAGTTCAGCAAGATACTTAATGGTGCGAACCATCTGAGAAGTGTAAGAGTTCTCATTGTCGTACCAGCTAACAACCTGTACCTGATAGGTGTCGTCGTCGATTTTGCTGACCATGGTCTGAGTAGCATCGAAGAGCGAACCAAACTTCATGCCGATGATGTCGCTGCTGACAATCTGATCCTCGGTGTAACCGAAGCTCTCAGAACCAGCGGCCTTCATGGCTGCGTTGATACCCTCAACGGTAACATCCTTACCCTTAACAACGGCAACGAGGATAGTCGTTGAGCCAGTGGGAGTGGGAACGCGCTGAGCAGAACCGATAAGCTTACCGTTCAGTTCGGGAATTACAAGACCGATAGCCTTGGCAGCACCTGTTGAGTTAGGAACGATGTTGCAAGCACCAGCACGGCTACGACGCAGGTCACCCTTACGCTGAGGACCGTCGAGAATCATCTGGTCACCTGTGTAAGCGTGGAT
>CACYRB010000037.1 GCA_902776685.1 uncultured Prevotellaceae bacterium | reverse complement strand
CGGTAGAAATACGTTGCAAATTTATAGGGAATTTCCGAAGCAACCAAAAACAGTCTCCGAAGTGTTAAAATCTAAAAGTGACTGTTATACAATGATTTATATTCGGTTAGTTTTCGTTTTTCATGATAGTTTAGAGGTCTCTAAATACAGTAATGGAAAGCCCAACCGCCGATGCTCGTCACGGAGTTGGGAATGTTGACGGAGGTCAGACGAGTGCAGTCAGCGAAAGCAGAATTGCCAATTATCGTCACGGAGTTGGGGATGGTGACGGACTTCAGATTACGGCAGTCATCGAAAGCATGGCTGCCAATGCTCGTCACTTTTCTCTTACGTCCATTTATTGAAACTGTTTCTGGAATGTTGATTATGGTTATTTTTTCATACCCACGGGCTTCTCCATAGTCAGAACTATAACTTTTATATGTCACTTCCAGTTCTTTGCCTTCACTAATGTAGTTGTAATAGATGGTTACACTGTCAGCATTTTTCGCTGTAATATCATAGGCAAAAGTACTTTTGCTTGCCATGCTCATGAGCACAGCAAGCACAAGGAATGTTTTATTTTTATGTATCATAGATTTACTTTACAATTATTTCTGAATAATGTAGGTGTCCATTTTGAAGTTTTCTTTTGCGAGAACCCCAAAGTGGACACCTTCTAATTAGTTTTCTTTAATGAACCTCATTAAATTGTAGTCAACATGGTGCATTTCACCAGTTATTTCATCTTCTACCAGTGCAACCGTTTCTTCACGAAAATTTCCAGATTGTGCACTTTTTCTTTCTTCTTTTACCCAGCAATGAAAACGACCTACGCGTTCTTCTGCCGGATTGCATTCATTTCCCTCCTGACAATCGTCGGGAGTAAAACCCTTAAAATGTTCGGTGCTGTACATAACCATACATAAATCACTTTTTGCCATAAGCATTAAAATATTTATGCCTATAGATACCCGGATTCGGCGGTTAATAAAATGTTCGCTGAAAGAAATGCGAAAGACGTGGGTACTCTACTCTCTGCCTATCCCACTTGCAGGCTCTCGCATCGCCTTTCCACTGGATATGCAACTCGAGATAGCCCACGTCGTGAGATATTACACTAAACTGTCCACAATCATATACAAAATGCGGACAGGGCATAATACACCCAAAGTGGACGTTACTGGTTGCGTTTCTTCGGTGGAATGCGTAATTTGCGAGATTAGCAAGTCGAAGATAACGTTCGTAAACGTCCTATTACCAATAAAATTCTGACCCTCATGCCCTTGTGGGCATCTCAAGTCGATTGCAAAGATACAACTTTTTTCTTATAAAGAAAAAATATCAGGATTATTTTTACGTTTCAGTAAAAAAGATACATAAGACCAGATAAAAGACACATTAACATAAGAACATGTCAATGCGGCACGCCGCGCCCCTACTTTCTTTTTCTTCTCTACGGATTCATAGGATTAAGGAATTTTCTCGGCCATCGGCTAAAAACTAAAATCCAAAAACTAAAAACTAAACTCCTATTATCCTCAAAATCCGTAGACTCTTTGCTTTCGCGGCACGCGAGGCTTGACATAGAGACAAAGAGACTTTTTTCTGACACATTAACATAAGAACATAGACACGGAATAAAATTCCGTGTCTATCCGTGTTCATCCGTTGCAGATGATACATTTCATCCGTCGCAATGCGCCAGTCTGATTATGCATTATGAATTATGCATTATGCATTACTCATTATGCATTATTGCTACTCCTCGTAGAAGAACTCGTCGTCTTCGTTGAGTTCTTCCTTCTGCTTGGGTTTGGCGGGCTGCTCCTTGAGGTTGCCCTTTTCGTCGAACATGCCATAGGTGGTGCGCAGCACGATGAACTCGGTGCGACGGTTGAGCTGGTTACAAATCTCCTGCTTGTCATCGCTGAGCTTCTTGATGAATTCCTCGGTAAGCACGTCGCCCTCTTTCAGCCAGTCGTATTTCTCGGTGAGTTTCTTGCGGATGGTCTTGGGCTTCTCCTTGCCGTAACCCACCGGTGAAAGGCGGTCGGAGGCGATGCCCTTTGCAATGAGGTAGTTGACAACCGACTCTGCACGACGCTGAGCCAGTCGCTTGTTGTATTCGGCCGAGCCTTTATAGTCGCAGTGGGCCGACAGCTCGATGGTAACGTTGGGGTTCTCGTTGAGCAAGGTGACCAGTTCGTCGAGGGCCACAGTTGACTCGGGACGAAGCGTGGCCTTGTCGAAGTCGTAGAAGATATTATCGATCATGACGGGTACGCTGATGCTGGCCAACGGGAACTGCAGAACGTATTCCTCCGACTCTTCCACCGTACCGACACGCAGCTCCTCCTTATGGTTGAGGAAGCCTTTGCAGGTGGCGAGCAACAGATAGTCGACATGGGGCTTGATGACATATTCAAACGAGCCGTCGCCCTTCACGCTGACCTTCTGATTGGTGCCGTCGCTGCCCACGATGTAGACCTGAGCGGCAGGCAGCTCGTAGCCGTCCTGCTCGTATACCCAGCCCTTGATGGCCTGTACGATTTCAGGATTCTCGAATGAATAGATATGATCCCAGCCACGGGCATCGCCACGGTTGGAGGAGAAATAGCCTCGGTTGTAGGGGCCTTCGAAGGTCATGCCGAAGTCGTCGCCCTGCGAGTTGAGCGGGAACCCCGGATGCTCCAGCTCGTAGCGTCCGCTCTTGCCCACGGTGGCGATGAAGATATCGAGTCCGCCCATGCCGGGATGGCCGTTGGACGAGAAATAGAAATCACCATTAGGACGGAACGTGGGGAACATCTCGTCGCCCGCGGTGTTGATGGGTGCGCCAAGATTCTCTACTCCGCCATAGCCTCCGGGCGTGATGCGGACGCGCCAGATGTCGAGACCACCAACCCCACCGGGCATGTCGGAACAGAAATAGAGCCACAGACCGTCGGGTGAGATGGCCGGATGGGCATAGGAGGACAGCGTGTCGCGTGTGAGTTCGACGGGCGACACCTTTCCCCACGCGGCATCGGCACGATTAGACTTCACGATTTGCGCATAGCGGGGATAGGACGGATCGGAAACACACTGGGTGAGATACATCTCGCGGCCGTCGGTGGAGAACGAGCAGGCTCCTTCGTCGTAGGCGGTGTTGAGTCCACCCTTCACCTGTTCGGGCTTCTGCCATTTTCCTTTATCGTCTTTCTCAGAGACAAAGATGTCGGCAGGCTTCGAACCGGTGATGCCGCTCAGCTCGTCGCCCTCGGCATCGTTGCGAGTGGACGAGAAATAAATCTGGTCGAACTGGTCGCCGGTGAGCATGGGCGAATAGTCGGCACGGCGAGAGTTGAACACCTCCATCTTCTTCACCGTGTAGCGAGAACCCTTCTGCTTCCAGTCGGGAGCCTTGGTGGCCGAGATGAGACCGTTGCGTGCCAGTGCATTATCGGGCATGGAGTCGAGCACTATCTTGAACTCGCTTACGGCCTGCTTGTATTCGCCGTTCTTGAGCAACTGACGTGCATAAGCCAATCGGTGCTCGGGTGTAGCCTGATTGTATCGGATGGCATTGCGATAGGCAGCAATAGCCTTCTGCGTGGCGTTAATGCGCTCGAAACAGTAGGCCTGCTTCAGTGCAATGCGTCCGCGCTTGTCGCGTTCCTTGGCCGGTGTCTTCGAATAAGCCTGACGGAACTGGTTGCCGGCATCATAGTATTCGCCTATGGCAAGATATTTCTCGCCCTTTTTGATATTCTTATCTACTCCGCACGAACAAAGCGAGGCAAACACCAACGTGACTGCCAACGCTGACAAAGCATGTATTATCTTCATATCTCGTCTGAAAAATGCAATTAAATTTACTATGTAAACGTTTTTTTTCGTGATTTATTGCCTGCGCGAGCCATCAGGAAGTCTTTTGAGCAGTTTTACCCTTTGACTTTGCCGGCTTTTCTATTTCAATGGGGACATGACGGTTTGACGGATCGCGCAACACTTGCAACACGATTTCGTTGACTTGCTGCTTGAGCTCGTCGATGAACTGCTTGGCATCATATTTCTGATGCTCGATGTCGCGCAGCTTCTTCTCCCAGATACCTGTCAGCTCAGGACTCTTAAGCAAATCCTCGTGAATGAGGTCGATGAGCTGAATGCCGGTTGACGTGGCGACAAGACTCTTGCGCTCTTTCCTGATGAAACGGCGTTTGAACAGCGTCTCGATGATGGCGGCACGGGTTGAGGGGCGGCCGATGCCGTTCTCCTTCATGGCAGCCCGCAGCTCCTCGTTCTCCACAAACTTTCCGGCTGTTTCCATTGCCCGCAGCAGCGTCGCCTCAGTGTAATACTTCGGCGGAGTGGTCTGCTTCTCGGTGAGCGTTGGCTCGTGAGGTCCACTCTCGCCCTTTGTGAACGCGGGCAGGGTACGCTCTTCGGCGTCAGCCCCCTCTTTCTTTTCACCGTTTTCTTCTGGTCTCTCTTCCCTTTCCTCTTTCTTCTCTTTCGCAAAAACTTCGCGCCAGCCAGGCTCAAGGATTTCCTTGCCCGAGACCTTGAAATCTACGCTTTCGACCTTACCCATGACAGTTGTCGTGGCAAACTTACAATCGGGATAGAAGACTGCGATGAAACGACGGGCAATGAGATCAAAGACGCGTTGCTCCATATCGGTGAGTGCCACAGGAGGAACACCTGTAGGGATGATTGCATGGTGGTCGGTAACTTTCGAAGAATCAAAGACTTTCTTCGATTTCTTCAAAGGTTTACCTCCAAGCACTTTCACGATATCAGCATAGGGCCGACGACCCGCCATTGAGGTCTTGAAAAGTCCGTTCATGATTTGCGGGCACTTGGGATAAATATCGTCGGAGAGGAACTGTGTATCGACACGCGGATAGGTGGCAATCTTCTTTTCGTAGAGCGACTGTATGAGATTGAGTGTGGTTTCTGCAGAATAGCCGAACTTCTTGTTGCACTCCACCTGCAAGGACGTCAGGTCGAAGAGATGCGGCGGTGCCTCAGTGCCTTTTTTCTTCTGCACGTCGGTCACCTCAAACGGTTTTTCTGCTATGGTTTGGAATGCCTGTTCGCCCTCTTCTTTACTGGCAAACTTGCCTTTTGTTGCCGTGAAGAGCGTATCGCGATAGACGGTAGAAAGCACCCAATAGGGTTCGGGCTTGAAGTTCTCGATTTCTTTCTGACGGTTCACGATGAGAGCCAGCGTGGGAGTCTGCACACGTCCGATGCTGAGCGGATGGCCCGGCTGACCATATTTAATGCTATAGAGTCGCGTGGCATTAATGCCAAGCAACCAATCGCCGACGGCTCGAGAGAGTCCGGCCATATAAAGCGACTGATAGGCTGATTGGTCTTTCAGGTTGGCAAAGCCCTCGCGGATGGCCTCGTCGGTCATTGATGATATCCAGAGGCGCTGCACAGGACATTTCGGTCCAGCCAGCTGCATCACCCAGCGTTGGATGAGTTCACCCTCCTGTCCGGCATCACCGCAGTTGATAATGCCGTCGGCAGCCTGCATGAGTCGTTGAATGACCTCAAACTGCTTTTTCACGCCATCGTCGTTCTTCAGCCGAATGCCGAAGCGTGGCGGAATCATTGGCAACGACCCGAGCGCCCAACGTTTCCACATCGGCGTATAGTCTTCGGGCATCTTCAACTCGCACAAGTGACCAAACGTCCACGTCACTTGGTAGCCATTGCCTTCCATATATCCGTCGCGCGAACTCGTTGCACCGATAATGCGTGCGATGTCACGAGCCACACTGGGTTTCTCTGCTATACAAACTATCACTTTGCTTTATGGTTTATGGTCATGCGTCAACGATGAAGCTAACGATGACTTTCAACTTTTAACTATCTGTTTGAATCTACTCTTACGCAGATTTACAGGTGCAAAGGTAAAAAATAATTATGAATTATGACGTGTTGTAGAGAAATTTTCACTTGGAAAAATCACGAATTATGAATTATTTTGTATCTTTGCAAGCTGAAAATGAAAGCGTTGTATCTGAAAATATCGCTCATCGCAACCTTGCTGTTCTGCTGTTCAACGTTTCTACCGTTTAACATTTCTACGGCAACCGCACAGTCGCCTATTGCCAACAGGGTGAGAGGTGTGGCGATGTCGTTGCCCAAGGGGGCACACGAAATTGCACGCTATACCGACGAGCGGCGGCACTGCCTCTACTACATGAAGGACGACCGTATCTACAAATACGACGTGTTAGAAGGCACCAACCGCGACATCACCATCTCGCCCGAAGGCTATACAAAGCTGCTCAACGTCTGGCTGAGCAGCAACAAACGCTATCTGTTTGTCGCAATCGACCGCAAAGGATTGGTCGGAGCCTATCTGGAAAAAGGCCGGGAACTGTGGCGCATCGACTCGTACAACGGGCGACGTCGCAAAATTGGCAGCGGATACCGCATTCGCCTGCGAAGAGAAAATAAAATCTTGGAAAAGCCCCACTTTATTATCAGCCAGGCATCGCGTTGCCTAAACAGCAAAGAACCATTGGAATACAAAAACTGGATGGTGCGAGACCACTATTTCGATTTTGCCGAAGGCATGTCTATCTATCTCAGCGAAGAATACCGATACGGTACCACGCCGCCAGCCTTCCCTTCCGCAAAAGAGTAGGAGCTATATCTACTTTACCGTAATATGGAAACATCCTTGTTTCCGTTCATGCTTCACATAGCAGCGTCCTCCCTCGCGCATATCACGCAGCACCTCCGACAACACCCGTTTCAGCGTATCGCTTTGGGCGCGGTCGCCGCAAGTGTCGCAGGCAGCGACAGCCTTATAGCGATTGTAGCTGATGTCGAATGTCGTTCCGTACAAATGACAGGAGTTCTCCGTAGCATTACGATTGTGGCCGCGCAACCGTTCCACATCTTCTTTCGTGCGCAAGACACTCGAGACAATAATCCGGTGCAAGGGTACTTGCTTCACTTGCAAGCTGTCCATGAACGCACGACCGACATCGTGCAACAACGATGCTGCACGAGGAACCAAATAGGGCACACTGCGCTTGAGCATATCTACGTAATAAAACGGGCTGCTACCGATGTAAACCAGTTGCTTCCCCTCTGTCGTATGCTGATGTGCTGCGGCACGCGTCGGTATCGGAGCAATGCCATGCTGCAGAGCTGCCGATAGCTGCAAATCGTTCGTGTCGGGAAATGCCTCTGCATAGCTGCGCACCCCGCGCACAGGATGCTTCACCGGAGAAAAGCCACTTGCGCTTTCCCCGACAGAAGACGACGAGCCCGATAAGTCGTGAGAGTCCTTGGCTGCCACGAAGCCAGACTGGGCGCTGTCGGCGAAGAGGCTGGCAGAATCGGACTGCACTGCCGCGCCGCCTACCCTGCCATCGGGAAACCCGATAGCACGCACTAAAGCCAGAACGACCACCACAATGCCGAAAACCTGTAGATATCTTTTTTGAGTCTTTTTCAATTTCTCATCCATAACAATTTGCAAAGGTACATAAAAAATTTCGAATCAATCATCTGACAGGCGAAGAAAAAGGAAAAAGTTTAAGTTTTGCAAACCGAAAAACCGTCTTCTGTGATACAAAAGTTTATCTTTCACAAAATAATATATATTATATTACTCGGTAATATATATTATTTTACTCAGTAATATATATACTTTTACTCGGTAATATATATTATATTACTTTGTGAAAGGTTGTCTTTTGCATAATGAAAGGTTGTCGATGCTCCATCAGTTCAGGAAAACTCAAATAAAATTTGGTTTTTCGCTCACTTAATCGTAACTTTGCACAAAATTTACAAAGGATAAATACATTGACCGAGAAACATATTGTATTGGAAGAGATTGACCCCGCAGCATTCTACGGAGTCAACAATGGACATTTGCAGATGCTCAAGTCGCTCTACCCGAAGCTGCGCATCGTGGCTCGCGGTAACGTCATCAAGCTATTGGGCGACGAGGAGCAGATGTGCCGTTTCGAGGAGCATGCCGAATCGATGCGCAAGCACCTGCTGAGGCACAACGTAATCGGCGACGAAGACATTGTCGACCTCTACCACGGAGACAAGACAAAGGCCGACGCCGCAAAGGGCGTTGTGGCCTACAGCATATCGGGCCGCCCCATCAAGAGCCGCTCTGAAAACCAGCAGCGACTGATTGACGAGTTTGAACGCAACGATATGTTGTTTGCCATTGGACCGGCCGGAACAGGCAAGACCTATTTGTCGATAGCCCTTGCCGTGAGGGCACTAAAGGAGAAAACGGCCAAGCGCATCATCCTTTCGCGTCCGGCGGTTGAGGCTGGTGAGAAACTGGGGTTCCTGCCCGGCGACATGAAGGACAAAATCGACCCCTATCTGCAACCGCTCTACGATGCGCTGGAAGACATGCTGCCCCTTGCACGCTTGCAGGACATGATGGAGAAACACATCATACAGATTGCCCCGCTGGCCTTCATGCGCGGCCGCACATTGTCGGATGCCGTCGTCATTCTTGACGAGGCACAGAATACCACCCCAGCGCAGATGCGTATGTTCCTTACCCGCATGGGATGGAACACGAAGATGATTGTCACGGGCGACACGTCGCAGATTGACTTGCCGCGTACACAGAAGAGCGGTCTCATCGAAGCCCTATATATATTAAAAGGTGTAGAAGGACTGGGCGTGGTGGAGCTGACGAAGAAGGACATTGTCCGCCACCGACTGGTCACCCGAATAGTGAATGCATACGAACAACATGATAAGAAAAATGAAAGCACTGACAAAGACTGATTTCCATTTCGATGGACAAAAGAGTGTTTACCACGGCAAGGTCCGTGACGTGTACAACCTGGACGACGACCTCATTGTGATGGTAGCCACCGACCGCATCTCGGCTTTCGACGTGGTGCTGCCCAAGGGCATTCCCTTCAAAGGCCAAGTTCTCAACCAGATTGCAGCCGACTTCCTCGACCAGACGACAGACATCTGTCCCAACTGGAAGCTGGCCACCCCCGACCCCATGGCAACCGTAGGACTGCGATGCGAAGGATTCCGTGTGGAGATAATCATCCGCTCCATCCTGACAGGTTCGGCTTGGCGTGCCTATAAAGCCGGAAAGCGTGAACTCTGTGGTGTGCCCCTGCCCGACGGAATGAAAGAGAACGAGCGTTTCCCCGAGCCCATCATCACCCCCACGACAAAAGCCGACGAAGGACACGACATGGACATCTCGCGTGAGGAAATCATTACCCAAGGTTTGGTCTCGGAAGAAGACTACAACGTAATGGAAGACTATACCCGCCGAATTTTCCAACGTGGTCAGGAAATTGCCGCCAAACGAGGGCTCATCCTTGTTGACACAAAATATGAATTTGGCAAACGCGACGGCAAGGTTTACCTCATCGATGAAATCCATACGCCCGACTCCTCGCGCTATTTCTATGCCGACGGCTATGAAGAAAAACTCAGAAAAGGTGAACCGCAACGACAACTGTCGAAGGAATTTGTCCGCCAGTGGCTCATTGAGCACAACTTCATGAACGAACCGGGTCAGGTAATGCCTGAGATTACCGACGAGTACGCCTGCAGCGTGAGCGACCGGTATATTGAGCTCTACGAGCATATCACCGGCAAAACATTCGTACGAACAGAACAAGACGAAGACCTGGCCTCTCGCATAGAGCGTAACATCAAAAATTGGCTGGCCAATCAAAAAAAGTAAGAAAAAAGTTTGCAGATTAAAAGAAAATACTTAAATTTGCGGCTGAAATATAATTTACAATAAGAAAAAAAGTAATAAAATGAAACATTTTGCATCTTTCGCATGGAGGTGGCGCTACTCAAGATTCAACAAGTCGTGAGTTGCCAAGCCGTGTATGGATGTAAAAAAATACAAGGGGCCTGCCGTAGAACTTACGACAGGCCCCTAAACTTTTTTCGTATGGGTGAGACAATAGTTTCAAGATGCACCAGCCTTTATTATGAATTATGAATTAAAAAAATCTGAATATGGCTACAATGAAAGAAATTCTAAACCGAATGCTCAATCACGAAGAACTGAGCAGAGAAGAAATGAAGGAGATTCTGGTAGGAATCACGAAAAGTGAATTTCCCCAGGAACAAATCACGGCATTGCTGACGGCACTGCAAATGCGCGGTGTCACCGTCGACGAATTGCTCGGCTTCCGTGACGGCATACTGGAGACCGGCGTGCCTGTGCCCCTCGAATGTGACCGCTATATTGACGTTGTTGGCACAGGAGGCGACCGCAAAAACACATTCAACATCTCCACGACAGCCTGCTTTGTCATTGCCGGTGCCGGCTATAAGGTTGCCAAGCACGGCAACTATTCGGCCACATCTATCAGTGGTGCATCAAACGTGATAGCCAACCACGGCATCAAATTTTCCGATGACATCGGTCAGTTGAACCGCAGTCTGAACGAAGCAGGCATCGTCTATCTGCATGCTCAACTGTTTGCCCGGGCTATGAAGTTTGTCGGACCGATACGAAAAGCGTTGCAGTTCCCGACGGTATTCAATCTTCTTGGCCCGATTGTCAATCCTTCGCGTCCGCAGTGCCAGCTTTTAGGCGTGGCCACACTCGACCAGATGCGCCTGTATCGCCATGTCTATGAGAAAATCGGCATTGATTACGGCATCGTGAACAGCATGGACGGCTACGACGAGATATCACTTACGGGCGACTTCAAAGTCACGACAAATAATTATGAACGTATTTTCCATCCTCAGGACTTAGGTTTCGACATTGCCAAACCTGAAGAGTTGGTTGGAGGTGCAACGGAGGAAGAGGCTAAGGAGATTTTCGATGCGGTGCTCGAGAACCGCGCGCTACCGGCACAGAAGAACATCGTACTGGCCAACGCAGCCTTCGGCATCCAAGTTCTGGAGCGAGGACAGAAAGAGATTGACGAATGTATCGCTATCGCACGCGAATCGATTGACAGCGGTAGGGCCCTTGCCACATTCCGTAAATTCGTAGAAATCAATAGTTAAGTCTATTCACTGCAACCCATAAACCAAGATTAGTTATGACTGACATATTAGAAGAAATCGTTGCACACAAGCGTATAGAAATAGAAACCTTCAAACAGCAACAGCCTATGAATCAGCTTGCAAAGCAGGTTGAAACGATGGTGGACAGTGCGGTTCCTTCTATGCGAATGGCATTGACGGAATCGGAAAGCGGAATCATCGCCGAGTTTAAGCGACGCAGTCCTTCTAAAGGGTGGATTAAGAAAGACGGACAACCCGAACAGATTCCCCTATCCTATCAACAAAATGGCGCGACTGCAATAAGTATTCTGACCGATACACAATATTTTGGAGGTTTTGACGATTATATTATAAAGGCCCGGCAATCGGGAGTGACGATACCTGTTCTGTACAAGAACTTCGTCATCGACGAATATCAGCTGCTTCAGGCAAGACTGTGCGGAGCCTCTGCAGTTTTGCTCATATCTGCCGCCCTGAGCAAAGAAAGGTGCAAGACGCTCCTCTACGAAGCTCACCAGCTGAGGATGGAGGTGCTGCTCGAAATGCACGACGAAGCAGAAATCGACTATGCCGAACTGAAGCCCGACATGTATGGTATCAATAATCGACACCTCGGCACGTTTGTCACCGACGTGGAAACCTCTTTCCGATTATCGGAAATGTTGCCGGATGGTTGTTGTAAGGTGAGCGAGAGCGGTATTTCAAATCCCGAAACCGTCAAGGAACTTCGTGCCGTAGGTTTTCGCGGATTTCTCATCGGAGAACATTTTATGAGAGCAAACGCACCCGGAGAAGAATTAAAACAATTTATCAAAAGACTATGATTATAAAAGTATGCGGTCTTCGTGAGACCGAAAACATTCGTGAAGTGTCCAACCTCGGTGTTGACTTGTTGGGATTTATCTTCTGGCCGGAGAGTCCGCGCTTTGTCAGAATGATCAGTTCGCAAGCGGGAATCATGCCCGATTACAGTGAAGAACGACTGAGGAAAGCCAAAGCCGGTAATCCAGAGACGGACGCACAAGCCTATCAGCAAATCAGCCGCGTCGGCGTGTTTGTTGACGACATGCCTCAGAACATCGTCACACGAGTCTACAACTATGGACTCGACTACGTACAACTTCACGGTGACGAAAGTCCGACCATGATTGAGAACCTGCGGCGCACATTAGAACCCGACATCAAGCCCGGCATAAAAATCATCAAGGCTTTTGGCATCGAAACGGCTGATGACCTGAGCCAATGCGAAGCCTACGAAGGACTGGCCGACCTGTTCCTTTTCGACACGAAGACTCCTGCCAAAGGAGGGTCAGGAAAGGCATTCGACTGGAGCATTCTCTCTGCCTACCAAGGGCATACACCTTTCCTGCTCAGCGGTGGCATCGGCCCCGATGATGTACAAAAGATTAAATCATTCCGTCATCCTCAATTTATCGGCATTGATCTCAATTCAAGATTTGAAATCGAACCAGGTGTTAAAGACATCGGCAAACTGAAAACATTTATCCAAGAAATAAACAATGAATAAAATAAACCAACTATTTCAAGAACAAAAACTGATTGGGAGAAAACTGTTATCACTGTATTTCTGTGCGGGCTGTCCGAAGCTTGACATGACGGGAGAGGTTATCAGGACGATGCAGGATAAAGGCATCGACATGGTGGAAGTGGGTATGCCTTTCAGCGACCCGTTGGCCGACGGTCGGGTCATCCAGACCGCTGGTGCCGCTGCCCTGCGAAATGGTATGACAGCCGACATTTTGTTCTCGCAACTTAAAGCCATCAAAGACGAAATCAGCATACCACTGGTATGGATGGGCTATTTGAACATCGTGATGCATCGCGGCTACGAAAAGTTCTTTCAGGATTGTAGTGATGCCGGCATTTCAGGCGTCATCATTCCCGACCTGCCCTTCGACGACTATCTGAAAGACGTGAAGCCTATAGCCGACCGCTACGACATTCGCATCATCATGATGATTACCCCTGAGACCTCGGAAGAGCGCATCCGCTTTATCGACAACCACACAGACGGGTTCATCTACATGGTTTCGTCGGCCTCAACAACCGGAGCACAACAATCGTTCAACGAAACCAAACTGGAGTATTTCAACCGCATCAATGCAATGAACCTCCGTAATCCTCGAATGATTGGCTTTGGCATATCGAACCGACAGACGCTCGAAGCAGCACAAAGCAATGCGGCAGGAGCCATCATCGGTTCTAAATTTGTCACGCTCTTATCTAATTCCGGAAACGCAGAAACTGCACTTAACAAACTTTTTGAAGATCTGAAAAAATGAAATACAATGTTGACGAAAAAGGATTTTTCGGACGTTTCGGCGGTGCCTATGTCCCTGAAATCTTGTACAAGTGTGTCACCGATTTGCAGGCAGCCTATCTTCCCATCTTGGAAAGCGAAAGTTTCCAACATGAATATGCTGCTCTGCTGAAAGACTATGTCGGCCGACCGTCACCCTTATATTATGCCAAACGAATGAGTGAACGTTATGGATGCCAGCTGTATCTTAAACGCGAAGACCTCAACCATACCGGAGCGCACAAGATAAACAACACCGTTGGACAAATCCTGATGGCCAGGCAAATGGGCAAGACACGCATCATTGCCGAAACCGGCGCCGGCCAACACGGTGTTGCCACGGCTACTGTTTGTGCCCTGATGAACATGAAATGTGAAATCTTCATGGGAAAGACTGATGTGGAACGGCAACACACCAACGTAGAGCGCATGAAGATGCTTGGGGCACAGGTACATCCCGTGGAAACGGGCAACATGACGCTCAGTGATGCCTGTTCCGAAGCCATTCGCGACTGGTGTTGCCATCCTAAAGAAACGTTCTATATCGTGGGATCTACCATGGGGCCTCACCCCTACCCTGATATCGTTGCTCGTCTGCAGAGTATCATTTCAAAGGAAATCAAGCAACAGCTGACCGAGAAAATCGGGCGCGACTATCCCGACTATCTCATCGCCTGTGTCGGTGGAGGAAGCAATGCCGCAGGAACTATCTACCACTATCTCGATGACAACCGAGTCAAGATATACCTGGCTGAGGCTGGCGGACAAGGCATCGACACCGAGTACACAGCTGCCACGATGCATTGTGGCGAAGAAGGCATTGTCCATGGTTCGCGCACGCTGGTCATGCAAACGGCCGACGGACAGATTAAGGAAGCCTTCACCATCTCGGCCGGACTCGACTACCCTGGCATCGGCCCTATGCATGCTCATCTGGCCCAGAGCGGCCGCACCCACATCATGGCCATCAACGACGACGAGGCCATCCGTGCGGGCTACGAGCTGACGCGAATGGAAGGCATCATTCCAGCCATCGAGTCGGCCCATGCCATCGCTGCATTGAGCAAACTGTCTTTCAGTCCTGAAGATATCGTCGTCCTTACCGTGAGCGGAAGAGGCGACAAAGATGTAGAAACTTACCTCAACAACAAAACACTTGCAGCCGAATATGGAGACTTTTAACTACACAACACTCACACGAACTCTTCTTGCCGACCTTTACACACCTGTCGGCATCTACATGCGACTGCGCGACCTCTACCCGCAAAGCTCACTCATGGAGAGCTCCGACTATCACGAGAAAGACAACTCGCGCTCGTTCATCGGCATCCACCCCATTGCCAGCTTTGCCATTAGTCACGGAGAAGCCGTTTTCACCTTTCCCGACGGGACAGAGAAAAGGACTACGACGAAGGACACACCACTCTACAAACTCATGAACGAGTTTCTGTCATTCTTTTGTATTGATGGTGAAGGAAAAG
Source organism: uncultured Prevotellaceae bacterium (assembly GCA_902776685.1). Lineage (GTDB taxonomy): Bacteria > Bacteroidota > Bacteroidia > Bacteroidales > Bacteroidaceae > Prevotella. The sequence continues at coordinate 7,726 of CACYRB010000037.1, read as the reverse complement.
ACTATTGCGGACTGTATGGCTATACCTCATTCAGTGCCGTACGCTATTTGGAGGGCATCAATGTGAAAGACGAAACGCTCGACCGCAACGATGCGCCCGACATATTATATATAATGTATAGGGACATAATTGTTTTCGACCATTTCAACAACAAACTTACACTGATAACCCTCACTCAGGACGGAAATGGCGAAGCACAATTAAATGACCTCGAGAAAGCCATCAACAGGTCAAACATACAGCCCTACAGCTTTCAACCCATTGGCGAAAGCACCTCGACATTGACCGACGAAGAGCATAAAGCCAACATCCGCAAGGGCATTCGTCATTGTCTGCGCGGAGATGTCTTTCAGATTGTGCTCTCGCGACGGTTTATCCAACGCTACGAGGGCGATGACTTCAAACTTTACCGGGCATTGCGAGCCGTTAATCCCTCACCCTATCTGTTCTATTTCGATTTCGGCGGCTTCCGCATCTTCGGTTCTTCACCCGAGACACATTGTAGGATTGAAGGCGACAAAGCCTATATCGACCCCATTGCAGGAACGACGCGCCGAACCGGTGACGCAGAGAAAGACCGCGAAAATGCAGAATACCTACGCAACGACCCGAAAGAAAACGCCGAGCACGTGATGCTGGTCGACCTCGCACGCAACGACCTTTCACGCAACTGTCACGACGTAAAGGTTGACTTCTACAAAGACATGCAATTCTATTCTCATGTCATCCATCTCGTGTCGCGCGTCAGCGGAACATTAGACCAACAAAGCATAGAAACACAAACAGCAGCAAAGCTCAAGGCTTTCTTCGACACCTTTCCTGCCGGCACACTGTCGGGAGCCCCCAAAGTCAGAGCCATGCAGCTCATCTCTGAATATGAGCCACACAACCGAGGAGCTTATGGCGGATGCATCGGCTACATCGGCATGAACGGCAACCTGAATCAGGCCATCACCATCCGAACGTTCGTTGCACGCAACGGACAATTATGGTTTCAGGCCGGAGGCGGCATCGTGGCAAAGAGCAACGAAGACTATGAACTGCAAGAGGTAAACAACAAACTCGGTGCGCTCCGTCATGCCATAGAACTGGCTGAGCAGATATAATCAATTTTATTAACAACATCCCTACTATATTCATTTTATCAAAAACATGAACATCGTCATCATCGACAACTACGACTCCTTCACCTACAACCTGGCGCACTTGGTGCGCGAGCTCGGAGCCACCGTCACCGTTTACCGGAACGACCAGTTCAACATGGAACAGATAGAACCATTCGACAAAATCATATTGAGTCCCGGACCGGGAATCCCATCCGAGGCCGGTCAGCTGCTCGCCGTCATCAAGACCTTTGCCGGCAGAAAACCCATACTTGGCGTATGTCTGGGCCATCAGGCCATCGGCGAAGTCTTCGGCGGACAACTGACCAACCTTTCTTCGCAAGCGAAGCGTACTAAAGAGACGATTACCGAAGTCTTCCACGGCATTCAGACAGAGGGAACACAACACAGAAACGACTACATTTTCGATGGTCTGCCCACGCGTATTGCCATGGGACGCTACCACTCATGGGTAGTGTCGAAAGAGCATTTTCCCGACTGTCTGGAGATTACGGCCGAGAGCGACGAAGGGCAAATCATGGCACTACGCCACCGTCAGTTCGACATTCACGGCATACAATTCCACCCCGAAAGTGTCCTCACACCCGAAGGGAAAAACATCGTCAGAAACTTTATTCAAAAAAAATATTCATAAGAATGTAATAAAGTGGAAATGTTTACGTTATGATAATAGATAAATTAAAAATAATATTGCCTATGACGTATTTTACTTCTGAAGAATTAAATCCATCTGAACAGACTCTGAACATTATCCGCCAATTTGCCCACACTTATCGCGTTTTGAAGATGGGAGGCCGTAATGCCAACTATTGTCTGAACTGAAAAGCAACCAGAAAAAGATGGCTCGTATTCTATCACCTTCGTTGCTGTCAGCCAATTTCCTTTCATTAGAAAGCGAGATAGAAATGATTAATCGGAGTGAAGCCGACTGGCTTCACCTCGATGTCATGGATGGTGTGTTTGTTCCAAACATTTCGTTTGGTTTTCCTGTCATCGATGCCGTTGCAAAGATTTGCAAAAAACCACTCGATGTACACTTGATGATTGTCCAGCCCGAACGCTACGTTCAGCAGGTTGCCCGCACAGGAGCCATGCTCATGAACGTTCACTACGAGGCCTCCACCCACCTGCACCGCACCGTCCAAGAGATACATGCAGCAGGCATGAAGGCCGGCGTAACGCTGAATCCGTCAACACCGGTCTGTGTGCTTGAAGACATTATCGGCGATGTCGACCTTGTGCTGCTCATGAGTGTGAACCCGGGATTTGGCGGTCAGTCGTTCATCGAGAACACAATCGAGAAGACCAAACGCCTGAGGGCACTCATCGAGAAGAGTGGCAGCAAGGCACTCATCGAGATTGACGGAGGTGTGAACGACAAGACAGCACCGCGTCTTTGGGAGGCGGGAGCCGATGCCTTGGTGAGCGGAAGCTACATTTTCTCCTCACCCGATCCGCTGAACACCATTAAAAGGTTGAAAGGTTAAAAAGTTGAAAGGTTGAACATTCTAATCACGTTTGCTCAACCTTTTAACTTTTTAACCTTTCATCTGATTTACGCGACCGCTGCGCATCCCTATCTGCAAACGGAATTAATTCCGTGCTCATCCGTGTTCATCCGTTGCGATGCGCCAACCTGATCATGCATTATCATCATGCCATCTGCAATGCGATGTTGTGCTCCTTGGCCATTCGACGAAGGTTCAACAACGCGTAGCGCATACGACCCAGTGAAGTGTTGATGCTGACGTTGGTGGTTTCGGCAATTTCCTTAAACGACAACTGCTGGAAATAGCGCATGAAGACCACTTCGCGCTGTGGTGCGGGCAGACAGTCCATCAACTTTCTCACATCACGCAGCACCTGCTCGTTAATATATTGGTTTTCAATATTGCTGTCGAGCAAGTCGCCGCCGCCAATATTCGACAGGTCGTTGCCCTCGGTGGCTTCAACTATTCTTTCGCCGCGCATGTCGCGATACCAGTCCATAATCACGTTATGGGCAATTCGCATAACCCATGCCCCGAACTTTCCACTGGCGGTGTAGCTGCCCTGTTGCAACTTTGTGACCACCTTCACGAAAGTCTCCTGGAAAACATCCTCTGCCGTGTCGCGGTCGCGAACGACAAACAAGATATACGAATAGAGTTTCGACTGATTGCGTGACAACAATAAATCAAAAGCACGGTCGTTTCCATCGATGTAAGATAAGGCCAACTCCTCGTCGGTCATATCATGCAATTTCTTCATTTTTTACTTTCTTTTTAAATTGAAGTAAATGCTTTATCGATAGGCGTAATATTTTTAAATTGTTGTCAATAATGTTAATTAAATCGCGGCAAAGTTAAAGACTTTTAGCGAAACCACCAAATTTTTCTTAAAAAAAATGAGGTTGGTGCAGGGCGCTACCAACCTCGGAGACCGATTTCGTAAATGTCGAAATCATAAAAACACGCGGCAAATATAGTTTTTTTGTTTTAAATTAACAAGGAAAAACATAAAAAAGTGCATTTTTTTAACACTTGAGGTTGACAACAGACACATTGAGCACGATTTTGCATCAAAAAATAAGCGTAAAATAATGCTAAAATAATTGGCGGTTCAACATAAATTATTTAATTTTGCAAGCAAATATTTATTATCTAATAATTTTAAACAATTCTTTTATGAAAAATTTTCTACGTTATTTTGGATTGTTGTGTCTCGTCCTGTTTGGGATGAACGCCACAGCACAGACAACGATTAAGGCATCAACCGACTTGACCACCTTAAACGAAACGACACCTGTCACCACAGGCGACTTCACATTTACCGTTTCCAAGAACGGCGGACAATCTGCACCCGTATTTGTGGAAAGCGGTGGCGACATGCGTATCTATGCCAAGGGCACGCTGACCATCTCTACCTCGAGTAGCGATCCCATGACGAGCATCGTGTTCAACATCTCTGCACAGGGACTGAAGCGTCTGGCTCCCATCACAGCCAGCACAGGTACCATTGCCACACAGGCATCCGGCGACAAAACCGTCACGTGGACGGGTAGTGCCACCGAAATAACCTTTACCGTTGGCGAAAAGGCTAACTACGGCAGCGACGGCGACACCAAAGGCGGACAGCTTGACTTCGATTCTGTTGTCATCACAGGCGGCGGCGAAGGTGGCGGCGGAATAACGCCCGATCCCGACCCAGACCCAAATCCCGATGGCAATATCACCTTCGACTTCGACAAGGACAACGACGTTCTGACCCTCTTCGGTTTCGAAGGCTATTCCAGCAGTCCAGAAACTGGCTACGTCGACACAGGCGACTTCAAGGAGAGCAAGACCGGTACCGTTGAAGGAGTCGAACTAACCGTTTCGCCCAACCCCGCCTCGCTCGATGGAGGCAAAGACACACCCAACCGCGTATGGGGCAAATCGCCCAAGCTGCGCCTCTACGGCGGCACCATGACCGTCAAGGCTCCTGCCGGACATAAATTCACCGCCATGACCTTCACCTCGGCATGGAACTCCAAGGGCCAAGCCCTGTATTGGAGTGCTACGGCAAACACCGGTACGCTGACCGTTGGCGACATGAACAACCAGACCGTCGTATGGGCTGGTGAAGCCGAAGAAGTGGTCTTCACCATTGAGAAGAACACCCAGCTCAAGAAGCTCGTAGTCACCCTCGACGGCGAAGCACCCGACTTCAAGCCCGTCATCAGCGGCACCACACCGTTCGACGAAGAGACCACCGTCACCATCACCCCGCTCTATGAGGACGACGTCATCTACTATACCACCGACGGCACCGACCCCACCACCGCCTCCACGCTCTATCGTGGTCCGTTCACCATCAACGCAACAACCACCGTCAAGGCCGTTGAGGAAGACGCCATCTCGGGCGACCTCAGCGAAGTGGTAGAAAAAACCTTCACCAAGAAAGAGATGGTCATCGAGACCGTCACCCTGCCCTACACCGAGAAACTCATCAGCAGCCAGGGCAAGTTCTATATTAATAATGTAGAGAAGGGCGGACTGACCGACGTATGGAAAGCCTCTTCATATGGTATGACCGCCAACGGCCGCAACTGCACCGGCAACGTCGAGAGCTGGTTCATCAGCCCCAAGATCGACGCTTCGGGTGCAACCGACCTGAAACTCTCGTTCGACCAGAATCTGCGCTACTTTGCCGACACCGAGACCGCCAAGGCACAGGCTACCCTCTGGGTACGCGAAGGCGAGACCGGCGCATGGACACAGGTAACCATCCCCACACATGAGAACGCTGACGGCAACGACTTCTCTCCCTCTGGCGAGATCAACATCTCGGCATACGCAGGCAAGACCATCCAGCTCGGCTTCAAGTATCTCGCAACAACCGAGAACCCCGGACGCTGGGAAATCAAGAACTTTACCATATACGCAGGCGAAATAACTTATCAGGATGAGACCATCGAGAGCCTCAACGGCAAGACTGCCGAAAGCATCGACAACATCAACCTGAAGCTCAACAATGCACTCGTGGTCTACGTCAGCGAGACTCAGGGCGCATACGTCCGCGAAGGCGACTACGCCATCCTGTTCTTCCAGACCGGTCTTAACCTCACCGAAGGCCAGACCCTCACCGGCGACATCAAGTTCAACTACACACCCTACTACGGACTTCCCGAAACGAAAGACATTCAGGATGTGACCACCATTGAAGGCGTCACCACAGGCACCGGCGAGGTAGCACCCATAGAGACAACCCTCGACGAGCTCATCGAACTCAAGCACATTGCCGACCTGTGCGTCGTCAAGGGTGTCACCCTCTCTTCCGAGACCGTCACCACAGGCGAAGGCGATAAGCAGAAGACCGTTACCAACTACTACATGAACCTCGACGACAAGAAGGTCCAGATCTTCGACAAGTACGAGCTTGGCATCATCCCCACCGAGATCGACGAGACGAAGAAGTACGACGTGACCGGTATCTTCGGAACCATCTACAAGAACGCACCCGAGATCTTCCCCACCAAGATCGAGGAATCCACCGGTACAGGCATCAAGAGTGTTAACGTCAACAATAACGTTAACGTCAACACCGACGCCATCTACAACCTCTCCGGTCAGCGCGTGAACGACACCTATCGCGGCATCGTCATCAAGAACGGTAAGAAGTTCGTTCAGAAGTAAATGCCCTTTATAACTATTCTTTAAAGCAACTTCCATGGAAGTTGCTTTTTTTGAATAAAATAATACATCTGAGTTATTCTATAATTTCTTTTAAATATATTAAATTTCCAACTGTATTTTCAAAATATTATTTATATTTGCGAAAAGTTTTGAATATAGCAATAATTATTTCATTAAGATGAAAAAAAATCTACGTTATTTCATGCTATTGTTGGCCACAGTGTTTGCAGGCAACAAGGGCTTTGCTACTGACGTCGTTTTCAATTTCAGTACAGAAAATGGTATCAGGGCATTAGGCATAGCTGTGCCCGCCGAAGGCAGTAACACCGACATTGCGGGAACGGCCATCACCTACCAGAACGTTACTCTGACGTCTACCGACGCGCCAAACGCAAACACTACGCGCGTATGGCAAAGTAGCGGAAGCTCTACCGGAAAGTTCGACCTCCGTGCCTACACAGGGGCCACACTGACATTCACGGTTCCCACCGGCAAGGTCATCACCAAGATCGTCTGCACCGATTCTTCTGCAAAGAAGTGGGATAAAGCACCTACAGCCAATGTCGGTACATTCTCTGACCATACCTGGACAGGAAGCGCCAACAGCGTAACATTCACCATGAGCACCCAAAACCGATTCGGCACCATCACCGTCACCTATGTTGATGACGACGGCTCAGGTGGCGGCGATGTCACTCCTCCAGGTCCAGATCCCGGTACAGATCCAAGCGGTGAAATCACCTTCGACTTCGACAAGGACAACGACATTCTGACCCTCTTCGGTTTCGAAGGCTATTCCAGCGGTAGCGGAGCCACCTACGTCGACGTGGGTGACTTTAAGGAGACAAAGACCGGTACCGTTGAAGGCGTCAATCTGACCGTTTCGCCCAACCCCGCCTCGCTCGATGGTGGCAACGGCACACCCAACCGCGTATGGGGCAAATCGCCCAAGCTGCGTCTCTACGGCGGCACCATGACCGTCAAGGCTCCCGCCGGACATAAATTCACCGCCATGACCTTCACCTCAGCATGGAACTCCAACGACAAGGCCCTTCAGTGGTATGCTACAGCAAGCACCGGTACGCTGACCGTAGGCGACATGGACAACCAGACCGTCGTATGGTCAGGTGAAGCCGAAGAAGTGGTCTTCACCGTTGAGAAGAACACCCAGCTCAAGAAGCTCGTGGTCACCCTCGACGGCGAAGCACCCGACTTCAAGCCCGTCATCAGCGGCACCACACCGTTCGACGATGAGACCACCGTCACCATCACCCCGCTTTATAAGGACGATGCCATCTACTACACCACCGACGGCACCGACCCCACCACAGTCTCCACGCTCTATCGTGGTCCGTTCACCATCAACGCAACGACCACCATCAAGGCCATTGAGGAAGACGCCATCTCGGGCGACCTCAGCGAAGTGGTAGAAAAGACCTTCACCAA
>CACYRB010000036.1 GCA_902776685.1 uncultured Prevotellaceae bacterium | reverse complement strand
TACGACGGAGCGGTAGTCCGCGTCTTCAAGAACGGCATTGAAACGGATTGGACGGCAATCGACGCCTGCATCGACAACGACGCACCGCTTGTCTTCGGCAACAACTGCAATGTCGCGTTCGGCACGATGGGCGATGCCGCCTGGAACGGCTGGATCGACGAGGTGCGCTTCTCGAAGGGCTCGAAGGACGCCGCATGGGTCGCGGCGGAATACGCGGCGATGAACGCGGACGCAACGGACATCTTCAATTACGGCACGGCGCAGGACACTGGATCCGAGCCCGGGCCATTGCCGCAGCCGATTGTGCTTGGCGAGGCATCGGCAACGCCTGGAACCGACTACAACGGAAGTGCAGTCTTGGTATCGTAGCCTGCGGCATTGCCTATAACTACGTCATGGAATGTTTCGGGGGCAATAGTCCTTACCCTGTCTTGAAGGTTTCGCAATATCCTTTGCCCAAGCGATTGGTGCGAGAGTTGTCGGCGCATTGCGACAAACTGCTCATCGCGGAGGAGGGCCAGCCGTTTGTGGAAGACATCGTGCGTGGCATTTCCGATACGACTGACATCCTGGGCCGCATGGACGGCACGCTGCCGCGTACAGGCGAGCTTACGCCCGACGCTGTGAGAGAGGCTTTAGGGCTGTCAGTCACTCTCCCTGCTACGATTGCCTCTGACGACGCTGACGTTGTTGTTCCCCGTCCGCCGGCACTGTGCCGTGGCTGTGGTCACCGCGATGTCTATGCGGCACTCAACGAGGTGTTGAGGGAATACGAAAACGCCCGGGTGTTCGGCGATATCGGTTGCTACACGCTGGGCTTCCTCCCGCCTTATCGTGCCATTCATTCGTGTGTCGATATGGGTGCTTCGATAACAATGGCGAAGGGTGCAGCCGATGCGGGGCAGTGGCCTGCCGTGGCGGTGATAGGCGACTCTACGTTCACCCATAGCGGCATGACAGGTCTGCTCGATGCCATCAACGAGAATGCCGACATCACCGTCATCATCAGCGACAACCTGACCACGGGCATGACGGGCGGACAAGACTCGGCAGGCATCAACAAGTATGAAGCCATCTGTCGCGGTCTGGGCATCAGCGACGAACACCTCCATGTGGTTGTCCCGCTACCGAAGAACATGCCCGAGATTACCGCGACCATTCGCAACGAGATAAACTACCACGGCACATCGGTCATCATTCCGCGCCGTGAGTGTATGCAGACCCTTCAACGACACTTGAAAGAAAAGAAGAAATGAAAACAGACATCATACTCTGTGGCGTCGGCGGGCAGGGAATCCTCTCGATAGCCACAATCATCGGCGAGGCAGCCATGAACGAGAACCTGTATATCAAGCAAGCCGAGGTGCACGGCATGAGCCAGCGTGGCGGCGACGTGCAGTCGAACCTGCGCATATCGTCCGACCCCATCTACAGCGACCTCATCCCGAAAGGCAGTGCTGATGTCATCATCTCGATGGAGCCCATGGAGGCGTTGCGCTATCTGGCTTATCTGAAAAGCGACGGATGGATTATCACCTCGAGCACGCCGTTTAAGAATATCGACAACTATCCCGACGAAGCCCGGCTGAACGCAGCACTCGGACGGCTGCCCCGCGTGGTCAGCATCGACATCGAGTCGATGGCTCGCGACAACGCCATCCCGCGTTCGGGCAACATGATTCTTCTCGGTGCGGCACAGTCCACGATAGGCATAGAATACGGCAAACTGGAAGAAGCCATACGGCGCGTGTTCGCACGGAAAGGCGAGAAAGTGGTTGCCGACAACTTGAAAGCACTTAAACTTGGAAAAGAGAATGGAGCAGACACCGATTAAGAGAGAACTCATCGACCGTCTTGTCGCACAGCTCGGCATCGACGATTTTGCCAAGGCTACCATCCGCGAGGTGAAGCATGTGGCTGCCATGGCTGAAGAGCAGAGTGGGGTAGAGTTTATCAAGCTGGAGATGGGCATCCCCGGACTGCCTGCCGCACAGATCGGCGTCGATGCTCAGGTGAAAGCCCTGCAAGACGGCATCGCCCGTTCCTATCCCGACATCCAGGGTATGCCCGAGCTGAAGCGACAGACGTCGCGCTTCGTGAAAGCCTTTGTCAACGTCGACATCAATCCCGACGGATGCATCCCCGTGTGCGGCTCCATGCAGGGGGCGTTTGCCTCGTTCCTCACCTGTTCGCAGGCCGACCGACGGAAAGACACCATCCTGTTCATCGACCCCGGCTTCCCTGTGCAGAAGATGCAGGCGCAGGTGCTGGGGGTGAAGTATGAGACGTTCGACGTGTACGACTATCGTGGCGAGAAGCTCGGCCCGAAGGTGGAGAGCTACCTCGCAACCGGAAGGGTGTGCGCGATTGTCTATTCCAACCCCAACAACCCGTCGTGGGTGTGCCTCACCGAGAGCGAGCTGCAAGCCGTCGGACAACTGGCTACGCAATACGATGCCATCGTCGTCGAAGACCTGGCCTATTTCGCCATGGATTTCCGGCAAGACCTGGGGCAACCCTTCCAACCGCCTTATCAGCCTTCGGTGGCACACTACACCGACAACTACATCCTGCTCATCAGTGGGTCGAAGGCGTTTAGCTATGCCGGCGAGCGCATCGCCGTTGCGTGTATTGCCGACAAACTCTTCTCCCGACACTTCGACGACCTCGCCGACCGCTACGATGGACTGCCCTTCGGACTGGTCTTCTCAACGCGGATGCTCTACGGATTGAGTGCCGGCACGGGTCACTCGGCTCAGTATGCGCTGGCGGAGATGATGCGGGCAGCGGCCGACGGTGAGTATGACTTCAGAAACGAGGTGATGACCTACGGCGAAAGGGCACGGCGACTGAAGGACATCTTCTTGCGCCACGGGTTCTACATCGTCTACGACCGCGACCTCGACAGCCCCATCGCCGACGGCTTCTACTTCACCATCGGCTATCCGGGAATGTCCAGCGGACAACTGGCCCGCGAACTCATGTACTACGGTGTGTCGGCCATCTGTCTCATCACGACAGGCTCAAAGCAGGAAGGCCTGCGAGTGTGCACCTCGTTCGTGGAAGACCATCAGTACGACTGGCTCGAAGAACGAATGAAAATATTTGAGGCAAACAACCGTTGTAATTAAGAATGAGTTTTTTTCTCCATTAGCATGTAGGGACGCGGCGTGCCGCGTTAAGAAGTGAAAAGTGATAAGTGAAAAGTGATAAGTCTCTATTAGCATGTAAGGACGCGGCGTGCCGCGTTGAAATAAAAATTGTTCCCCGTTTGTGTTTAACGCGGCACGCCGCGTCCCTACATGCAAATGGAGTTTTATTCGTTCAACCTTTCAATATTTCAACCTTTCAATATTTCAACCTTTCAACATTTCAACCTTTCAACATTTCAACCTTTCAACATTTTAACCTTTCAACATTTTTGAGATGATTTGGAACAACAACAAAGAGTGCATGAGCCGCGACGAGATGAGCGCCCTGCAGGGCAAGCGGCTTCATAAGATTGTGGAATACGTCTATCACAACGTGCCGTTCTATCGCAGCAAGCTGCAGGAGCTGGACATCCGTCCCGACGACATTCAGACCATAGAGGACATCCAGAAGCTGCCTTTCACGACGAAGAAAGACCTGCGCGACAACTATCCCTTCGGACTGCAAGCCGCGCCGCAGAGTCAGATCATTCGTGTGCATGCGTCGAGCGGAACCACGGGGAAACCCACTATCGTGGGCTACACACGAAAGGACGTCGGCGTATGGAGCGAGTGCATCGCCCGCAGCCTGACGTCGTTCGGCATCACCCGCAGCGACATCTTCTCCGTGGGCTATGGCTACGGACTGTTCACCGGCGGACTGGGTGCCCACTACGGCGTGGAGCATATCGGCGCATCCGTCGTGCCGGCATCGACAGGCAACACCGAGAAGCATCTCCGGCTGATTCGCGACCTCGGCATCACGGGCATCGCCTGCACCCCGTCGTATGCGCTCTATTTGGCCGAGACCATGGACCGCATGGGCATCACGCGCGACCAGATAAAGCTGCGAGTGGGAGCGTTCGGCGCTGAGCCGTGGACAGAGAACATGAGAAAGGAAATCGAGGAACGCCTCGGACTGAAAGGCTATAACCTCTACGGGTTGTCTGAGATCATGGGACCGGGCGTGAGCTATGAGTGTCAGATGCAACAAGGCTCGCACATCTGCGAAGACCATTTCTTTCCCGAGATCATCAACCCCGTCACACTCGAACCGCTGCCCGCAGGACAAAAAGGCGAACTGGTGTTCACCACACTCACCAAGGAAGGCATGCCCGTGCTGCGCTACCGCACACGCGACCTGTGTTCGCTCCTGCCGGGAACGTGCGACTGCGGACGGACGGCAGTGCGCATGGGACGAATCGAGGGCCGTTCGGACGACATGCTCATCATTCGCGGCATCAACGTCTTCCCGTCGCAGGTGGAGAGCGTCGTGCTGTCAATGCCCGAGTTTGCACCGCGCTACATGCTCGTCGTCGACCGCGTCAACAACCTCGACACGCTACAGGTGCAAGTCGAGCTGCGTCCCGAATACATCACGGGCATGTTCGACACGCCGGCTGCCGTCGATGCACTCGAAAAGAAGCTGTCCGCCAAGCTGAAGAGCGTGCTCAGCATCGTGGCAAAGGTGAAGCTCAAGGCACCCAACACCATCGAGCGAAGCCAGGGAAAGAGCGCCCACGTCATTGATAACCGAAAACTATAAACCTAAACCATAAACCATTATGACAATACATCAGCTATCAATTTTCATCGAGAACCAGTCGGGCACACTCATCAAGGTGCTCGACCAGCTCAAGGAGGCCAACATCCAAATCATTGCCTCGACCATAGCCGACACGGCTGAGTATGGAATCTACAGGCTCATCTGCACCGAACCGCTGCGAGCCTTCGACTGTCTGAAAAAGGCTGGGGTGGCCGTCGCACTGAGCGACGTGTTTGCCCTCGAGCTCGACAACCAGCCCGGACGAGCCGCCGACGCCATCAAGGTGTTCAGCAAGGCCGGCATCAGCATCGCCTACATGTTCTCGTTCCTGCTCAAGGGAAAGGGCATCCTGGTGTTCCGCACCGACAATGCCGACCTGGCTCGACAGACCATCCTCGAGAACAACCTGCACGTCGTACCCGAGAATGAGCTCATAGCATGGGTGTAAAAAATAAACGAGTTTTATTTTGTTCTGCCCTCGACTTTTCGTAACTCTGACTGCGTCGAAGTTACTCCAGCTCGGAAATCGTTTCTTTAGTACGCTTCGCTTGCGAAGAAAAGCTCAAATACATTTGGCTTTTCACTCACTTTTTCGTAACTTTACATAAGTTACTCCGTCTCGGTATAAAAAATAAACGAGTTTTATTTTGTTCTGCCCTCGACTTTTCGTAACTTTGCAGGCAAATAACATTATAGAAAGGAAAACAATGGAAGACAACAACAACCAACAGGGATTCCAGCTTGAGCTGCGTCCCGAAGTAGCCATGGGCGAATATGCCAACCTGGCACTCATCACTCACTCCAGTAGCGATTTCATCCTCGACTTTGCGCGTATGCTCCCCGGCGTACCCAAGCCGCAGGTGCGCAGCCGTGTCATCATGGCACCCGAACATGCCAAGCGTCTGCTCATGGCCTTGCAGGAGAACATCTACAAGTATGAGCAGCAGTTCGGTAAAATACAAATCCCGCAGCAGCAGGGACAGCCCCGCACCATCTCTCCCTTCGGCGGCGACAAAGGCGAAGCATAGCGAGGGATGCGAGGCGTTCCGCGTTGAGCAATTTGCAACGGATGAACACGGAAGAGCACGGAGGCCTCCATTTGCATGTAGGGACTTCAAAAGGTGAAAAATTAAAAAGTTAAAAAAAACTCCATTTGCATGTAGGGACGCGGCGTGCCGCGTTATGCAGTGAGGGATGCGCGGCGTGCCGCGTTGAATAAACGTCTACGGATTTATGGGAAAAAAGGATTCTAATCCTAAAATCCTATGAATCCGTAGAAGAAAAATCCGTAGTTTGTGCCCCTGCCAATTATGCATTATCTCCGTGTCTTTCCGTGTTCATCTGTTGCTAATATTTTACATTTATTAACAATCCATTGCTCCGTTTTAACACCATTTCTGCGAAATTCTGAAATATTTTCCCCGCGGTCGTGAATTTTTCAAGCACACGTGTGCAATGCGTCAGCCCCCTTAATTAGGGGGTTGGGAGTCTTCTTTAAAAACAAGTGTGCAATTTCTAACCGCCTCAAACCGACGAAAATAGTTCGTAACCTTTAAATTTTCTGTCAAAAAAGGTATCATTTTTGCTCGAAAAAGGTATGCTTTATGACCGATAAAGGTATCCTTTATGACAAAAAAACGATACCTTTTTTGAAAACAACCCTCATTTTTGCCAAAAAACACCCTTTCCATTCTCTAAAACGAAGATTTTACTCAACAAAATCCGTTAACATTTTCGCCTCCGATTTAAGATAAATTAACACAAAAAGACACAATAACATAAGAACAGATTCGTGCACTATGCACTATGCACTATGAACTATGCACTATGCACTATGCACTATGAACTATGGACGTGTTTTTTATCCAAAACCGTTAAATTGTTAATGTGTCTATGTTCTTATGTCGGAAATATTTTGTAACTTTGCGTCTGTATCAGTTAATAGCATGAAGAAGATTGTATATGTAGCCCTGTTGTGCAGCCTGCTGTGCGCCCTCGGCGGATGCAACGGTCAGTCATCCTCTCCCCATCGGGAAGGCTACGGGGGGGCGAGTTCTGCTCGGGATGGGAGCAGGTGGGAGGCCACCCTGTCGCTTGCCGACAGCCTCATGCGCACCCGCCCCGACAGTGCATTAAAACTCCTCTACAGCCTCACTCCAGAAGGGAAGCCCTTCCCTTTAGGGGAGGGTTGGGGAGAGGCTTACTACCTCCTCCTTCTCGACGCACAGAACAAGTGCGACACCGTCTTCCGCTCCGACACCCTCCAACGCGCCCTTGTCAGTTACTACGACCGCCACGGCACACCCAACGAACGCATGCGAGCCTATTACCTCCTTGGCCGCGCCTGCCACGACATGGGCGAGGCTCCTCGCGCCCTCGATTGCTACCAGCAGGCCATCGACTGTGCCGACACCACCAGCACCGACTGTGACTATTACACTTTAAGTGCCGTATATGGGCAGATGTCAAGTTTATTCCATCGTCAGTTTTTGGCCGAAGATGAACTAAAGGCGCAAGTTGCAGCCGAAAAATACAGTTGGAAAACGAAAGATACATTACGTGCGTTAGAAGACTACGAACTACGTTTTCGACCTTATTATTTAAAAGGAGAAAAAGACAGCGTTCTTGCCATTCTTTATAGTGCTCAGGAAAAATATAGGAAACATGGCTATATCGAAAGTGCAGCCCGAGCTTCACTTACAATAATAGCAATACTGTTGGAAAGAGAGGATTATTCCAAGGTAGGCAAATATATTGAAGTTTATGAACATGAATCTGGATTGTTTGATAAGGATGGAAACATAGAGAAAGGAAGAGAAATATATTATTATTACAAAGGATGTTATCTGCAAGGAACGGGCAAGTTATCAGAGGCCGAATTTTATTATCGTCGAGCCTTATATCACGGATATGATGAAGCTGCATATAAAGGCCTCTTGTCCGTATATCGTGAAAGAAACATTCCTGATTCCATGGCCAAATATTCCCAACTTTATGCCGAAGCCAACGACAGAGGGTTTATGGAAACGAATGCAGAAGTTGTGCATCAGACATCTGCCCTGTATGATTATAGCCGCTATCAACGACTTTCTGAAAAGAATGCCGCGAAACTTGCAAAAGGGCGCCTATTAAATACCTACATTCTATTCGGTTTACTGATATTGTTAGCTCTGTTGTTTTTCCTATACAATAAAGTGAGGAAGAGAAACCGTCGACGTGTAACCATGCTTGCACAGAACTATCTTGAAGCACAAAGAGAAAAAGAAGAAGCAAAGCAAAACCTCAAACTCTTATCCTACCAACACGCAGAAGACATAAAGTCTTTGGAAGTGCAGATAGATTCTCTTCAAAAAAATATAGAAGAAAACGAGAAGAGAAAAGATATACTTGCAATTGACAACAGCAGGAAAATGACAGAGTTGAAAAAGTTACAGGAAAATATTTCAAAAGCAAAAGAAGATTACTCCGTGAAGGTTGCTACGCAAAATGAGGAGATAAGAAGACTAAAGCTTCAGGTCAAGTTCTTCAAAGGACAAATTGACAGGGAGAAAAATGATACCATGTTAATAGCTTTCCGCAAAACTTCTATATATGAAACTATTTCAAAACACAATTTGTTTAAAAAACAGTATAACCGGATTAAGGAGTCAGAATGGAAAAAACTTAAGCGATTCTTTTGTCAATATTTTCCAGAATACGATGATTTTATACGACAGGATGCGATTCTTACGGAAAATGAAATACGAGTATGCATGTTACATCGAATTGGTTTTTCCCCAAAGGCAATAGCCAATCTAATGGAAAAAAAGCAATCAAGCATAACCAATTTCCGTTCAAATATTAACAGAAAACTGTTTTTTGAGGAAGGAGCAGCTACTTTTGACGACAATATGAAACCCTTCTATACCAGTGTTTTCGAAAATAGTCAGAAAAAGAATTGATTTTTTTGGGGGGATTAAACAATGTGTAATCGCTTGATAACCTTGATGGTACGAGCGATTATTTTTGTATGGACATGTATTAGACATGTAATACTTGTGAAAAAACGTATTGCAAGGGAGACAAAAACAATATAAATTTGTCATCAAAAAAACTTTAAACTTAAAAACGATGAAAAAATTATTATTAATTGCAACAGCATTTATGATGTCAATGACACTTAATGCAGCTGAACAGCAAAGTGATTCTCTTGTAATTCATTTCGATTTTACGATTATCGATCCATCGACAGGTCATAATGGTAATCACAAAAGTCCCGTAAGCCAACCTAATGTAGCGTTTGATGAGGCATCGCGAACAGTCATCTTTACAACTCCCTGCCCAGGTGCGACATTGCAGGTGGTGAATGGTTTGGGCGTAGCCGTTTACACCGAAGAACTCTATGAAACCATGACGGAGGTAGAACTTCCCGAGACACTCGTCGGAGAGTATGAACTGCAAATCCTCCGCGGAAACTTCTGTTTCTACGCAACCATAGAGTTGTAGAAACTGCACGCAGAGCCTAACTATCTTCAACCCTTCCCTCGTATGGGGGGCGAGGAGAGGTAGGAAACTCTTCATTCCCTGCGTAAGAAAATAGAATAGAAATGTCCCTTTCCTGCAATAAAACAATTACTTAAACGTTATAAATAAGGAACAGCTAAAATGAAACAGCTACTTATCTTTTTCCTATGTGCGTTTTCGTACATGTCATCATTAAATGCACAGACGATTTCTTATGCCTATGACGCATCAGGAAATCGTATCTCGCGCACTATTGTTCTGTCTCAGCGCAATAATGCACCAAGTCGCCAACATCCAACTGCAATAAGCGAGGTCTTCGGAGGTATCAGTGTCACTGTCAGTCCAAATCCTACAGATGGAATCGTTCGTGTGAAAATCATTCAGGACAACACTTCTTTTGAAGGAACAATCTCGGTCTACACTCAGTCAGGTGCACATATACAAACTGTTCCCGTCCTTTCCGACGGCAATACTGTCGACCTTGGCAATCAGCCTAACGGAATCTATCTTCTGCGCATAGACTGCACAAACTACAAAAACACCTGGAAAATCATAAAGAAGTAATGCCATGAAAAAGATAATATTGACACTCTTAATGCTGATAGTTTCAACTATCCAATACGCACAAACCGCAAATGATTTTGGTTACACCTCCCATCCCGATACGACAGGCATAGGACAGCTCGTGGGCACTCCCATTGGCACATTTCAAGTTTCCGAATTAGGCAGTTCCACGTATCAAGTTACCATCGAATCCCCAAAGGGGGTTAACGGCATGATGCCAGGTATTGGTTTGACTTATAACAGTCTTTCGGGTAATGGTGTGGCTGGCATGGGAACTAACCTTTCAGGGATTTCCATAATCACGCGCGGGAAACTAGACCTTTTCCACGACGGAGAATCTCAGGGTATCAAACATGATGGTTTTGATGCTTTCTACCTTGACGGAAAGCGTCTGTGCTTTATTTCAGGGACAAAGGGGCAAGAAGGTGCACGTTATACCGTCGAGGGACTTCCTTTGGACACTGTCATTTACCATCAAAACAGCTCTTCAATTTGGTTTGAATTAAAATCTCATGATGGGAAAATTGTAAATTATGGGGAAACTGATGAAAGCCAATTATATGTGACGGAAAACCTCGTAAAACGAATATACGGCTGGTATGCTAACCGTATAGAGGATAGAGAGGGAAACTATATGACATACGGTTTCCTCCGTGATGAAAACCATGTATATCCCCAAAGTGTAAGTTATGGAGGAAATACCGTAACACCAGAAAGTCCTTCTCATGTCATCTCTTTCACCTATGAACCACGTACGGATGTAACTTCATACAGTCTTAGCGGGCAAGAAATTACCATGAACAAACGCTTGTCAGAGATTTCTTCTATGACAAACAATCAGGTGTTTCGCAAATACCTGTTTTCTTACAATAACGACATTTCTTCAGGACTATCCGTTCTCAATACACTAACAGAAAAAAACGGTCAAAATGAGTCATTACCTTCCATATCCTTTGAATGGGAAGGTTTTCCTACATTGTCAAGAACAATATCAGCTCCTCCCATACCATTAGCAACACAAGGCAACGGTGTTGGCTTTAACGGATCCCCGTCTTATATGTCAGCAGATTTGACGGGTGACGGCCTGAGCGACATCATAGAAATTCGTGCAGTCAGTGCTAGGCACTATTTCGATCCTCCTACAGCACCCTTACAGAACCTGACCTATGCATACGTTTATCCAGCAAATGTTGATACTTTGGGAGTAGTGACATTCAGCCAACCTTTTATTTGCGAACTTCCGCAAATCGTAGACTGGAAATTTGGTGTGACAAAATGTTACGGTCCAATGTTCTTTGACTATGATGGAGACGGGAAAAATGATGCTGTTTATCCTTATTATAATTACTTCCCTGACATTAGTACAAGTTCATATTATCTGCATTTCTTTTCCGGTAACAATATGAAAGAGGCCAACGGGGGAGATTATGTAATCGGGCGTGTCAGAAGTTATGAGCCGCAGACTCTGACTCCTGACAACCCTATTGCCACATGGGCAGATTTCGATGGTGACGGAAAAGGTGAGGTTGTAGTAATGGAACGTGTTAAAACAAACGGAAATTACAAATGTCGTTTTTTCTATAATAATCCCCCCTCATATTGTGATATCCACGAATTTAGCCTTTCTTTACCTTCCAATCCCAAATATCTTTTCACCTCCGATTATAATGGTGACGGGCTACCTGACTTGTTGGCCATCCATCAAAGTGGATATAAGATTTTTTTCAACCAGGGGGGGCAACTAGAATACACGCTTTCAGATGCATCGTCCATAACAGGAAACAACCTTTCTGCAACAGAATGGATATATACAGGAGATTTCAACGGTGACGGATTAGCTGACTATCTACTGCATAATGGAGAGACATTTGGTAATGTAAACTGGTTTGTTGCATACGGGAAAGGAGATGGGACATTTCAGAAAAATATTGTTAGCCTTCCTTACGACGTATATAACCAAGCTACCTCCAAAGATGACGATGCCATGCAATGCCTCGTGGCCGATCTCAACGGCGACGGAAAATCAGATTTGTTTATCAACAAAGGAGTATATAGCGGAAATAATTTCACTCGGAACGCATCTTATTGGTTAAAATCGACAGGTAATTCGTTTGTCACAGTCAAATCTTCTATCACGACAGATGTAGATGACCGCCTTCCGGGAAATTATATTCTTGGTAATTATACCGGCAAGGGTAATGCAGAAATCATCAACTATGGCAACAATTGTTATAACGGCAGTACCTATGCCACAAAACGAATGAACCTATATGCTGCCAGTAATAACAGCCATGCTAATGGAAAAATAAATAAAATTACCGATGGCATGGGCAATTCCATTGAAATTACCTACGATAACCTAAGTACAGGGAACAACTATACGGAGTCGGCAAGCTATGGCAGTATTATCCCCCAATATCCTGCACCTGCAGTTACATTACCTCTTGGCATTGTGAGTTCGGTAAAAACATCCAACGGAGTATGTGGTAACATCGTTAAGAATTTTTATTATAAGGGGTTGATGATACAACTCACAGGAAAAGGATTGCTTGGTTTTACTGAAACAGAAACAAGAAATCAAACAACAGGGCAAACCATATTGCGGCAAATACTTTCACGCGAGTTGGACTTTTCCTATGCTCCACTAAGTGTACAAGAAATAAACAGCATAGGCAGTTATTCTGCAACTGCATACTTAGACTATGACTTTTACAGTCATCTTGGTGGAAACTATTTTCATTATTTGAAAAGAAATAATACATTAATAATAGACGAAAATGGTTATAGGTCAAGTTCTGCGACAATATACACATATAACGAGAGTACCTGTCTTCCTGTCGGTGAACAATCCAATACCGATGGAATTTTCAAGGCAGCAAGTTTCTCCAATTATGTCTTTAAAGGCGGATGTCATTTGCCGACAACCATAGCACGGTCACAGCGGCATCCTGATGACGTTTCCTACTACATCGACAACACAACTTACACCTATGACGAGAAAGGGCGAACGGTCATCATTCGCGAGCACGACGGCACATCGCTTTCTATTGAGACACAAAACACCTACGATGATTATGGTAATGTCATCAATAAGAAAACCATAGCAGCAGGAGCCAATACCATTGAGACCAGTTACGAGTATGACGACACTCACCGGTTTGTGGTAAGGGCAACAAGCATTCCCGCATCATCAACTTTTGAGTACAGTTATGACACATGGGGAAACCTTCTTACGGAAACAGAGAAACGTACTCAGAATAATCCTTTGACCACGACATACGAGTACGACGGATGGGGCAACCAAACGGCCATGGTCTCACCCATAGGCTTGCGTACACAGATAGACAGGGGGATTACGGCTAATGGTTTCTTCACTCTTCAGCGGGGATTCTCTCAGCCTTGGGTAAAAACTACCTACGATTCTACAGGCCGTGAGCTCTCTACCGAAACACGCGGAGCATTGGACATGGTCATTTCCACTGCAACAGAATACGACAGCAAAGGGCAAATCATCCGAAAAGAGTCCAACACAGGTGACATACAGCAATATGAAGAATTTGACTATGATCTACGAGGCCGAGTAACCCGTCATGCCGATAGCACCGGCCATTGTTCCACCTTTACGTATGAGGACAAGACTGTTACTGAAAACCGAGACGGCAATGAGTACAGTAAGACTTATGATGGCGGGGGCTACCTGAAAGAGTCTACCGACCCGGTATCCTCAGTTTCCTTCGTCTACAATTCGCAGTTTAAACCTGCAACAGCCACTACCAACGGGCACAGCATACAAATGGGCTATGATCATCTGGGCAATGTCATTTCACAATCCGATCCCGACGCAGGTAACCTCACCTATACTTATAATGCCCTTGGCCAGCCGCTTACCATGACCGATGCCAGAGGACGACAGACAACTTATACCTATGATAATCTGAACCGGATTACGAAGGATTACATAGCAAATTGCTATACCAATTACATCTATGGTGGAAGTGGTAATTCTGCCCAGCTAATCTCCAAAAAGACGACTGCGACAGGGCAGGTTCTCTATACTCGTGATAACTATGGAAGGCTTGTCAAAGAAAGAAGGGGCGTTGCTGCAAAGCTTCTGACTTTCAACTACACATATGATAGCAACGGCAATCTGGCAACGGTACAATATCCGGATAGTGTTTTCGTCGATTACACTTATGACTGCTATGGCAACCGTATATCCATGTCAGTGAACGGACAGACCGCATGGACAATGACAGCTAATAGCGGACGTCAGGAGGCATACACACTCTCCTCTACAGCCCTCTCTCTTTGTTATTTTTACGATAATAATGGCAGAATGAGTGGTAGGGAAAACTATTCAAGAATAAGAATCTCTCCGTATGGCAAAGGAACGGAATCCTTTGCGACTGTTCCCGATGCCATCAGTATGGTTCCTCTCACAGATGATGACATAAACGCCGGTCCTCCGACACAGAAAACAACCTATTATTCACGAATGACTTTTGAGCATGACAGTATTACGGGCAATCTGCTGAAAAGGACAAGGTATAATGATTATTCCACAATTCTGCATCAACCTAATCCCAGGCCGATAGGTAAAAGAATTGATACCTTCACCTATGATGATGTTGACCGGCTTACTTCATCTCAGTCATGTTCCTTCTTAGGCAACAACTCAGGACCGAGCATCGAAAAGAACTATATTTATGAAAACAAAGGAAGTTTTCTGTCGAAAAGTGACGTAGGAGATTATCTTTATAGTGTTGACAAACCCCATGCCATAATCGGTATCAGCAATGCAGATACCACTCTTTTGGTATTACCCTCACAGTCGGCAATCTACAACGATGCTGGTCTCATTCAAAGTATATCCGAGGGTGATTATACGATGAATTTCCGATATGGGATAGAACGCGAACGGTGGAAAGCAGACTTATTGCTCGGCGATTCCATTATAAGGACGGTGCGGTATGCCGGTAACTATGAGCGGGTGGAGGAAGACAGCATCATCAGGCAGTTCTACTGGTTAGATAATGGAGTCCTCTATATAAAAGAACAGGGACAATCAGGGAATTTATACTATGTAGCCACAGACCATCAGGGTAGTATCATTGCTGTTTATAAAACTACAGGAAATCTTCTCAATGAAGTCTTCCGTGCCTATTATGATCCTTGGGGCAAACAGGTCATAACTAAAAACCTCATTGGGCTTCGGCGTGGCTACACGGGGCATGAGCACATGCCCGAGTTCGGGCTTATTAATATGAACGCCCGTCTCTATGATCCCGTTCTCGGCCGTTTCCTCTCCCCCGCCCCGTACGTGCAACTTCCCGACTTCTCACAAAGCTACAATCGATATACTTATTGCCTGAATAATCCGTTAAAATACGTCGACCCGAGTGGAGAGTATATTGGAATTGACGATTTGATATTAGGATTGGTTGGAGGGACGATAAATGTCATCGCAAATGCTGTATCAGGGAATATTCATAGTTTTGGTCAAGGATTGTCTTTGTTTGGAGTAGGAGCACTATCCGCACTTTCAGTCGAATATATAGGCCCCTTTGGATCTGCTGCGCTTTTGGGCGCAGGAAACAGCATAATCAATCAGGGATTTATTTCTGGATGGCAAAATATAGACTTTAAACAAGTCTTATTTTCAGGAGTTGTGTCTGGAGTGACTGCTGAAATCGGTTCAGTCTTTTCTGATTTTTTTTCCGCCCCCATAACTCAACTTACTTCAAAAATTTCAGATGAAATTGTTCGCAGTGCTATTATTGATGGCACAAGCTATATGATTTCTGGTTTTACATTGGGAACCTCTTTGTCTATTATTCAGGGTGAACGAATAGACAAGGCGTTTAAGTATGGGTTAGAATCTGCATATATAGGTTTGGCATCAGGTGTTATATCGGGAACAGCAAGAGGTTATGCAGCTGTACATCAGCAACCTGAATATAACTTTGAAATAGATCCTAATCAAGTAGTTAAAGAGGTAATGGCTTCTTCCAAAACCCCTTTAGGTTGCGGGACGAATAGCGTATATGTAGGTCGAGATGATAATGGTATCGTACGATATGTAGGGATAACAGCCAGAAATCCACAAGTGAGATTTAATGAACATTTAAATTCGGGAACAAATAAAGCAGATTTACATTTTATAACGCTTAAAAATACAGGCCAATTAAGTCGCATACAAGCACGGATTATAGAACAAAGGCTTATCAATCTTTATGGAATGCATAATTTGTATAACAATATCAACTCTATAGCACCCAAATATTGGAATAAATATGGTTTAATAAACAAATAACTTTTAAATAGCTATGACAAAAAGAATTGTAATAAAGAAGGGCTACATTTTCTGCACTGAGGTTGAAAATAAATATAAGGTTTTCTTTCAATATGTGGCAGATGATTGGGCACAACTCAACAGTTACGTGATCCGTGTTTTCAAACACCATTATCCTATGGACTATGAACCGAATATGGATGAAATAGTCGCAGATGACATTGATTTCTATACCCATGTATATGGTTTGCATAATGCTGCAAGAGAAGGAAAACTGTACAAGGTAGGAAAGCATCCTGATGTAGGAGACACGGAAAATATCTGGTTTCGTTGCTTTTCGGAAGGCAATATCAATCACATGACAAAATCATATAGATGGTATGTATGGAAGATTAATGTCGACCATACTATTCACATAGGAGAGTTGACATCAGAGTATAAACATTTTGACATTGGCTTAATCTTTCCATTTAGAAATGTTTATGATCGCATAAGAACTGGAAAGTGGCAGATTAAGTTAGTTGATTGAATGTTATTAGCAATTACCGAATCACTAATAATGCCCAGCAGCAACGTTAGAATGAAGGAAAACATTCGGACAGAGAAGTACGTTTTCATGTTCCTGTTCTGTAAAGAAGGAGAACGGGGAAATGCCTGATACGATGCATGGCACCAATGGAGTTTTCATCAAAAATAGTTTTGAGGTGAAGAAGGGTGCAACGCTGGAAATCAGATAATTGCAGAATAATTTGGAGTTTTTGAATAAATACATTAACTTTGTATCGCAAACTATAATTAAAAATCAGAGTATTATGAAAAGGACGGCTTTATTGTTTATCATTTGCTGCTTTGTTGTTGGTGCGATCAGCAAAGTTGCGGACGACTATACTTATTTTCCAATGCTGGTCGATGGACGGACATGGAATTACGTCTATCATAAAGTGACAGAAGATGAGGATGGGCAGGTTACGGATGAACCGCAGCCAGACTTGGTATCCTATACGATTCAAGGTGATACCGTGATAGAAGGGAAAGCCTGTAAGAAGTTGTATAAGAAAGTAGGAGATAAGGTCTCGTATGACAGTTCCTGGTACGAGGACGGGCGGAGAGTCTATACTTGTAATGATGGGTCGGAGCATTTCACACCTATGTTCGATTTCTCGCAAAAAGAAGATAATATCTTCGTCTTAGAATTGGAAAAGTTATATTCTATGAAGTTTGCCTCTATAGAGAAGGATTATATTCTTGTTAGTAACATCTTGAGACGAAGGCATCGCTTTATGGAAAGTAATGAGGGGATTATTTATGAAACCGAAAGAGCTGTTGAAGGAATTGGAGGACGGGATGGCTTGTTCGGAATATTCCAGCCAACTTTAGTTTGTCATTGTGACTATGAAGAATTCGTTTCCTGCGAGGAGGATGGCGAGGTTATCTTTACGAAGGATGACTTTGACAAGGAGGCATATGTGGATCCGACAGAGGATTACCAGCCGATGATCAAGGAAGGTCGAACGTGGCGATATACCTACCATCACTGGAACCATGAAGACGGCATAGACGATTATTGGACGACCTTTACGGTTGACTATACGCTTCGCGGCGACACCATTATCGATGGTCGGCAATGCAAGAAGATGTACCAGAAACGTGAAGGCCTGAATGAAAAATACTATGGCGCATGGTATGAAGACGGGAGGAAGGTGTATGTCATTTATCCCTACAACCCAGACTATCCTTCTGAATATAATAAACCGCAATTGTTCTTCGATTTCGGGACTGCCATAGGCGAGACTTCTCCAACTTTGTGGGGTGAGTCAACTAAGCCCCTGTTGCGGAAAGAAGACATCAACGTCTATGGACAGACTATGAAACGATATGTAATGCACGAGCCGTATGGTCCGGGAACGATAGTGCAGGGAAAATGGGGCGGTGCATGCTTCGTTGAGGGTGTTGGCAGTATGCGGGGAATTCTTCCCGACGACATGACTACCTGCATCTGCGACTACGAGACTTTTGATGTTTGTTATGATAACGGAAAGACGATCTTCACCAAGCACGACTTCTACCGGGCACCATACGAAGGGGCTGCTGAACCTTACCGTCAGTTTTTGAAAAGTGGAAAGCAATGGGTCTATAGTGACGTAAAATTCTTCCCCTATGTTGAAGAAACGGGCAAAGAGGTGGAAGAACGCGTTGAAAAGCTCTTTGCAGTTGGGCTATCCGACCCGTTGTTGATAAACGGGAAGGAGTGTTACAGAATGGAATGTCGTGATGAAGAAGGTGTAGCATCCACGAATATGCTTTGGTATGAAGATGGTGGGAAGGTTTATTATGTTATAGATGATGACATGTCGCATCCCTCTTTGGCCTTTGACTTTAATCTAAAAAAAGATGAAGTTACCCAAACAGAATATTATGATGGGAAGGTTACGGGCTTTGAAGATTTTGCATCGAACAATTTATCTTTCCGCCGTGTCATATTTGATGAGTGGGGGCTTGCATTGGTTGAAGGTATTGGACACGAAAATGGAATTCTAAGTTTGGAGCAACCTGTTGGTATTGGCTATGCTTACAGCAATGAATACTTCGAGGCTTGCTACGAGGGGGACGTCTGTATCTTTACCTATAATGATTTCCAGACAAAGGGCAACCCCGTGAGCGACGTTGACGGAATAGAAAAGCCCATTGTCAGCTATCCCTTCTCTCAACATGGCAAGACCTACGACCTGCAGGGGCGTGAGGTGACGAGCCCGCAACCGGGCCACATCTATATCAGGGACGGCCGGAAGTTCATGGCGAAGTAGAAACATTCATCGTGCATGATGTCCGCGAAGGACACGAACAGACGAAATGTGGGAAACGAAGTGCGTTTTTGTTCTTAAACCAAAGCGCACTTCTTGTTTTGGGTTATAAATAAAGATAATAGAAGTTATATTTTGTTAAAATTACCACAAAATCCCAATTCTTGTTGTCAATATATTAGGTGGTTTCGGGAATTGTTTGTACCTTTGCAGCCCGAAATGGCTTATTGTGCCCTGTTCGCAGCAGGTAGGCATGGTGTGGCCTTTCGGCAACGAGAAGAAAATATACATAATAAATATAAATTTTAAAAAAGTAACAATTATGCCTACTATTTCACAGTTAGTAAGAAAAGGCAGGAAGGTGCTCGTAGACAAGAGCAAGTCGCCCGCGCTGGACTCATGTCCGCAGCGTCGCGGCGTATGCGTGCGCGTCTACACAACGACACCTAAGAAGCCTAACTCGGCAATGCGTAAGGTTGCCCGTGTTCGTTTGACCAACCAGAAGGAAGTGAACTCCTACATTCCCGGAGAGGGACACAACCTGCAGGAGCACTCCATCGTTCTCGTTC
The DNA here is from genome assembly GCA_902776685.1 of uncultured Prevotellaceae bacterium. Classification (GTDB taxonomy): domain Bacteria; phylum Bacteroidota; class Bacteroidia; order Bacteroidales; family Bacteroidaceae; genus Prevotella. The sequence goes on along the minus strand of CACYRB010000036.1, from coordinate 3,476 downwards.
GTGGTGGTCGTGTAAAGGATTTACCCGGTGTGCGCTATCACATCGTTCGCGGTACGCTCGATACCGCCGGTGTTGCCAACCGCACCCAGCGCCGTTCGAAATACGGTGCAAAACGTCCGAAGCAAAAGAAGTAATAATCGGAGAGGATTAGTACTAAGGACGATCTGAGAAGAAAGAATCAAGAAAACGTTTTGCTGGAGAATAGTTGAAAAGGTTGAGTAAACGCCCGAGTGAGAGTGTTGAAGAACAAAAGACGAACAGCCTCCGCAGACAAAAGTAAAAAACAAAAATGAGAAAAGCAAAACCAAAGAAGCGCGTGATCCTGCCGGATCCAGTCTTCAACGACCAGAAGGTCTCAAAATTCGTGAATCACTTGATGTACGACGGTAAGAAGAACATTTCGTACGAAATCTTCTACACTGCCCTCGACATAGTAAAGAACAAAATGGCCAGCGAGGAAAAGTCGGCTCTGGAAATCTGGAAGCAGGCTCTCGACAACATCACCCCACAGGTGGAGGTGAAGAGTCGTCGTATCGGTGGTGCTACCTTCCAGGTGCCTACCGAAATCCGTCCCGACCGCAAAGAGAGTATCTCGATGAAGAACATGATCGGTTACGCCCGCAAGCGTGGCGGTAAAGGCATGTCGGAGAAGCTCGCTGCCGAGATTATGGACGCTTACAACAACCAGGGTGGTGCCTTCAAGCGTAAGGAAGACATGCACCGCATGGCCGAGGCAAACCGCGCATTTGCTCATTTCAGGTTTTAAGTGATAACGTACAACAGTAGAAAAAAGAAAAAGGTAGAAAGATAAGAAAATGGCAAATCGCGATTTACATCTGACAAGAAACATTGGCATCATGGCCCACATCGATGCCGGCAAGACAACCACGTCTGAGCGCATCCTCTTCTACACGGGTAAGACCCACAAGATTGGAGAGGTGCACGACGGTGCCGCCACTATGGACTGGATGGCACAGGAGCAGGAGCGAGGCATCACCATCACATCGGCTGCCACGACCTGTAACTGGAACTACAACGGCAAGGCTTTTAAAATCAACCTGATCGACACTCCGGGGCACGTCGACTTCACCGCAGAGGTGGAGCGTTCGCTCCGCGTGCTCGACGGTGCTGTTGCCACTTACTCGGCAGCCGACGGCGTACAGCCGCAGTCGGAAACCGTTTGGCGCCAGGCCGACAAGTACAATGTGCCGCGTATCGGATATGTGAACAAGATGGACCGTTCGGGTGCCGACTTCTTCGAGACCGTAAGGCAGATGGAGGAGATTCTGGGTGCCAATCCCTGCCCCGTACAGATTCCTATCGGTGCCGAAGAGCACTTCAAGGGGGTTGTCGACCTGATTAAGATGAAGGCCATCCTGTGGCACGACGAGACCATGGGTGCTGAATACGACGTAGAGGAGATTCCTGCTGACCTCGTTGACGAGGCTCAGGAGTGGCGCGACAAGATGCTTGAGACCGCTGCCAACTTTGACGACGAGCTCATGGAGATGTACCTCGAAGGTCAGGAGATTCCTGAGGACAAGCTGCTCGCTGCTATCCGCAAGGGTACTATCTCGATGGATATCACCCCGATGGTCTGTGGTAGCTCGTACAAGAACAAGGGTGTTCAGCCCCTGCTCGACTATGTATGTGCTTTCCTGCCCTCGCCCCTCGACACCGAGGCTGTGATGGGTATGAACCCCGACACCGAAGAGGAAGAGGGTCGCAAGCCCAGCGAGGACGAGCCTACGTCGGCTCTCGCCTTCAAGATTGCCACCGACCCCTATATGGGACGTCTGGTGTTCTTCCGTGTCTACTCGGGTAGCGTGAAGGCCGGTTCCTATGTCTACAATCCCCGTTCAGGAAAGAAGGAACGCATCAGTCGCCTCTTCCAGATGAACTCGAACAAGGAAATCCCGATGGAGAGCATCGACGCCGGCGACATCGGCGCAGGTGTAGGCTTCAAGGATATCCGTACGGGCGATACGCTCTGCGACGAAGGACACCCCATCGTGCTCGAGTCGATGACGTTCCCCGACACCGTAATCTCGATTGCCGTTGAGCCGAAGAGCCAGGCCGACATTGCCAAGCTTGACAACGGACTGGCCAAGCTGGCAGAGGAAGACCCCACCTTCACCGTACGCACTGACGAGCAGAGCGGACAGACCATTATCTCTGGTATGGGCGAGCTGCACCTCGATATCATCATCGACCGTCTGAAGCGCGAGTTCAAGGTTGAGTGCAACCAGGGTAAGCCTCAGGTGAACTACAAGGAGGCCATCACGAAAGAGGTTTCTATGCACCGCGAGGTCTACAAGAAGCAGTCGGGTGGTCGTGGTAAGTTTGCCGACATCATCGTCAACGTCGGTCCGAAAGATGAGGACTACACCGAGAGCGACTTGCAGTTTGTCAATGAGGTCAAGGGTGGTAACATTCCCAAGGAGTTCATCCCCTCTGTTCAGAAAGGCTTCGAGAATGCCATGAAGAACGGTATCCTCGGCGGCTATCCGATGACAGGACTGAAGGTGACGCTCGTGGATGGTTCGTTCCATCCGGTCGACTCCGACCAGCTCTCGTTCGAGCTCGCTGCTATCAATGCCTATAAGAACATCTGCCCGAAGGCTGGTCCCGCACTGATGGAGCCCATCATGAAGGTCGAGGTGGTGACACCCGAAGAAAACATGGGCGACGTCATCGGCGACTTGAACAAGCGTCGTGGTCAGGTGGAAGGCATGGACGAGGCCCGCAGCGGTGCCCGCATCATCAAGGCAATGGTTCCGCTGGCCGAGATGTTCGGCTATGTGACCGCCCTGCGTACCATCACTTCGGGACGCGCAACCAGTTCGATGGAGTACGACCACCATGCACCACTGTCGAGCACTATCGCTAAGGCTGTGCTCGAAGAGGTCAAGGGACGTGCCGACCTTGTTTAAAAAAAATAAGAAGTTATCGGGATGAGAGGTGCCGCTTAGCGAATGACTCTTAAGTGGCATACCTCTTTTCTCACAATATTCATCAAAACAAATAGAAAAAGAAAATGAGTCAGAAAATCAGAATCAAGCTGAAAAGCTACGACCACAAGTTGGTTGACAAGTCAGCAGAGAAAATCGTGAAGGCAGTGAAGGCTACCGGTGCTATCGTTAGCGGTCCGATTCCCCTCCCCACACACAAGCGCATCTTCACGGTGAACCGCAGTACGTTTGTAAACAAAAAAGCTCGCGAGCAGTTCCAGCTCTCCGACTACAAGCGTCTGATCGACATCTACAGCTCTACAGCAAAGACCGTTGACGCGCTGATGAAGCTCGAATTGCCCAGCGGCGTAGAAGTTGAAATTAAAGTGTAATTTATTTTAGTGAGTTTAATTTTTAAATATTAATTGAAATGCCAGGATTAATTGGAAGAAAAATCGGAATGACATCCGTTTTCAGTGCCGACGGTAAGAATGTACCGTGCACTGTTATCGAAGCTGGTCCTTG